>JAQUPB010000023.1 GCA_029004185.1 Bacteroidales bacterium
TTGATGATATTTAAAGTCGGAAGTAATGAATATGTCGGCATTTGCTCTTATTGCTTCATTTAAAAGAAAACTGCCTGAACCTCCGCATACAGCTACTTTTTTTACTTTTTTGTTGAGAAGTTTTGTGTGTTTTATGATTTTACATTTCATAACCGATTTTATTTTTTTCAGGAAATCGGTTTCGTTTTGCAAAACCTGAAGTTCCCCGAGCATACCGCTGCCGACAGATTTTAATTCATTTGAAAGCGGATAAATATCATAAGCAACTTCTTCGTATGGATGTGATTTGATAAGTGCATTCAAAATTTTGCTTTCCCCGGGAACCGGATAAATCACTTCAATGCGTATTTCTTTTTCGTAATGTCTTTTACCTTTTTTGCCGACATAAGGATTGGTTCCTTCTCCTGCCCTGAATGTTCCCGTTCCTTCAATGTTATAACTGCACTCATCATAATTGCCTATAACTCCTGCACCGGCTTCAAATATTGCTTTTCTTACATTTTCAATTTTACCGGAAGGACAAAAGGTTACGAGTTTTCTTAATAAATTATTCTGAGGAGAAAGTATTTTCGTGTTTTTCAATCCGAGTTTTTCACATATTTTATAGTTAACCCCTTTTTCAACATTATCGAGGTTTGTATGAAATGCATAAACTGCAATGTTATTACGAATGGCTTTAATTATTGCCCTTTCGGAATTGCTTTTTCCTGTTATTTTTTTTATTTCCGAAAAAATCAAAGGATGGTGTGAAATTATAAGATTTACTTTTGTTTTTATTGCCTCATCAACTACTTCTTCTGTGCAATCAAGTGAAATTAATGCTTTTGAAATATCAGTATTGTGGTTTCCGATGATTAATCCCGAATTATCATAATTCTCCTGATAACTCAAAGGAGCAAATTCTTCAAGACATCTTGTGATTTCCGAAATTTTCATTTTGACTGGCATTTGCATTTATTGCTAAATCGTATAAAAAATATGATTTCCAAAAATAGTAATAATTTAATAAAGAGCAAATTCATTGTCGGTTATAAACTACATCACATCCACATCAACGTATGTTCTTACCGACTGGAAATTTTTTATCGTTTTGAAAGCATTAAGATTTTTTCTGATAATATCTTTCAAAGTGTTGCTGGTTTTTGTTTTCTCGAGTTTTATTAAAATGTCTTTCATGAATAAATTATGTGTTCTGGGAATAAAAGGAAATTCGGGACCAAGGACACGGTTTTTTAATTCTTTTTTTAAATTTGCTGCAAGATAATCTGCAGCGCTTGAAACAATCGATTTATCCCTGTGTTTCAATGTGATTTTAATAAGCCGGAAATAAGGAGGATAATTGAAGCGATGGCGTTCGAAAAGTTCCCTCTCATACATCCTTTCATAATTGTAATGCAATATTTCATTAATTACCGGGTGCTTAGGGTTTCGTGTCTGAATAATTACTTTTCCCTGTTTTTTCCTTCTTCCTGCTCTTCCGCTCACCTGCGACATAAGTTGAAAACTTCTTTCAAATGCCCTGAAATCAGGGAAGTTTAGCATGTTGTCAGCATTTATTATTCCTACTATGCTTACATTTTCAAAATCAAGTCCTTTAGTAATCATTTGTGTTCCCACAAGAATGTTAATTCTGCCGTCTTCAAAATCACTTATTATTCTCTGATATGATTGCTTCTTTCTTGTACTGTCGAGGTCGAAGCGGGCAATGTGTGCCTGCGGAAAAAATATTGAAAGTTCTTCCTCTATTTTTTCAGTTCCCGTTCCGCGCATTTTAATGTTTGTATCGTTGCATGCAGGACACTTGCTGAAAGGATTTATTGAATATCCGCAGTAATGACAAACCATTTGGTTTACTTGTTTATGATAAGTAAGCACTACATCGCAGTTTTTACACATCGGCACCCAGCTGCATGAGTCGCATTCAAGGTGAGGAGCAAAACCGCGCCGATTCTGAAAAAGAATAACCTGTTCATTGTTTGCGAGTGTTTCTTTTATGCTTTCAAGAAGTGTCATTGAAAAATCGGATTGCATCCTTTTTATTTTTCTTTCTTCTTTTATGTCAACTATTGTAATCTCGGGAAGCTTTATGTTTCCGAAGCGCTGATGAATTTCAACCAAACCGTATTTATTGTTACGCGCATTATAAAAACTTTCTATTGCAGGTGTGGCGCTGCCGAGAAGAGTCTTTGATTTATGGAGTTTTGCAAGATATATTGCCGTGTCCCTTGCATGATAACGTGGTATCGGCTCGAATTGCTTGTAAGAGTTTTCGTGCTCTTCGTCAACAATTATTAGTCCGAGATTTTTAAACGGAAGAAAAACTGCAGAGCGTGCACCGAGAACGATTTTTGCTGAATTATCCTCAAGGACTTTATTCCATATTTCTACTCTTTCATTATTGTTAAAGCGCGAGTGATAAACCAAAACATTGTTTCCGAAAAATTTCGTCAAACGGTTTATGATCTGCGAAGTCAATGCAATTTCGGGCAGAAGATAAAGAACCTGCTTTCCCTGTTTAAGAACTTCTTCGATAAGATGAAAATAAATTTCCGTTTTTCCGCTGGATGTAACACCTTTAAGCAAAACGACATCGTGAATTTCAAAACTGTCGTTTATTTCGTTCAAGGCTTTTTTCTGGTATTCGCTTAATTTGAAAAGTTTGTGGGGAACAGAGTCGGCAAAACCAACCCTGTCGGTTACTTTGTCAATTGATTCGAAAATATTTTTTTTAACCAACGAATTCAATGTTGCATCCGAAGAATTGATGCTTTTTAATAAAGTTGATTTTTTTATTTCGCCATTATATTTTTCAAATTTTTTTGTAAGATGAATGAATGACATCAGCAATTCAAGCTGTTTTGGTGCCTTATCCAGCTTATCGAAAATTTCTTTTAATATCTTATCATCGCGGCATTTATCTGAAAGCCGTATATATGTTTCTGTTTTGGGTTTATATGTTTCAACTAACTCTTCTTCGGCAATTATAACTTTTTTTGCTATAAGACTTTTTATAACAGGGATTACAGTCTTAATTTCAATGATTTTTTCGGCTTCATTAAGTGTTAATGCTTTTCTGACAATCAACGCTTCTGTGAGTAAATACTCTTTATCATCAAGTTTCGAATAGTCATGGTCGAATTCGGGATTTAATAAAATATTTGTCTGGCTCGAAAGTTTCAAACCTGCCGGCAAAGCGGCATTCATGACTTCACCAATGGTGCACATATAATAATCTGAAAGCCATTTCCACAAATTAAGCTGAATGGTATTTATAACAGGTTTTTCATCAAGAACTGATAAAATATTTTTTGTCTCAATTTCTTTCGGCTTGTTTTGGTGAATTGCAGAAATCAAAGCCGCATATATTTTTTGTTTGCCGAACTGAACAATAACCCTTTTGCCAATTTCAAGAGAAGAATTAAATTCTTCGGGTACGCAATATGTATATGATTGCGGAATTGCAATTGGAAGTATTACGTCTACAAAATATGTTCCCTTGTTCGGCAAATTTTTATGTCTTAAAAATATTATAGCAAAGCTAATAAAATTTTAAAAAATGTTTGTTTTTAATTGAATTTGTAGCTTTTATTAGCTATTTAAATGTAGTTAAAAAATCAGACACAGATTAATTATGAAAAATTATGATTAATCATAAGCAATCATATTTTTCTGCGAAAATCAGCGTCCTATTAAAGAATGAGTATGGCGGAAGTTCAGGAAAGAACAAATTGTTAACTAATAACAATTAACCATTAACGATTAACGAATTTTGAGGTTTCGAGCGGATTCGAACCGCTGTACGAGGTTTTGCAGACCTCTGCCTAGCCACTCGGCCACGAAACCATTAATATTTTACAAAGATATAAAAAAAAATGAATTTTTAAAACCTCACTCTCGACCCTCTCCAAATGTATAGGGGCAGGGTGAGGTCAGTATTTTAAAACTTTATTTACATAAACATCCTGCGAAGCGGTGACACGCAGGTAATAAATTCCTACAGAAAGAATTTCCGTATTTGGAATATCTATTTCATAATAACCGTTTGATTTAAAATTATAATTTCTTGAATAAATTATTCTTCCTGTAAGTTCAATTAAATCCACTTTTGCTTCCTGTGTGTTGTCTGAATAAAAAATGAAATGAAGCTCGTTTTTAAAAGGATTAGGAAATGCTATAAGAGTATCTTTATTGCTTTCAATTTTTATTCCCATCAGTATCATTTTGGCTTTTGGAAAATTAGGAATGCCATATCCGAGAAATTTATCAGGGTTGCCATATTGGCTTGAACTTTTCTGAATTGCATCTACGATTTGTGAGTTTTTAAGATTGTAAAATGCCTGCCATAAACATGCTGTCATTCCCGAAATGAGAGGCGAGGAAAAGGAAGTTCCATTACCTGCACTTACAGTATCATTTTGATCGGCTAAGATTGTATTATATCCTTGTGAGGCAACATTTGGTTTTATTACTCCTGCAGAGTTAGGTCCTACTGAACTGAAAAAAGCATAATTTCCGTTTGAAGTAACGGCGCCCACGGTAAGTGCATTATTTGCATCAGCCGGTGTGCATATATAACCGGGTCCGTCATTGCCGGCACTTACAACAACAATCATTCCTTTGCTGAATGCAAAATTTGCCCCTTTTGCGGCAACGGTTGTTTTTCCGTCAAGGTCGCTATATGTATGGTTTTGCAAAGAATCGTCGAAGTCGAGATACCCAAGTGATGAATTTATAATATCAGAGCCCACGCTGTCGGCGTATTCAGCGCCTGACACCCAGAAATCTTCTTCAACAACATATTCCGATGATGCATCTTCTGTAACCAGCAAATAATAGTTTGCCAGCGGCGCTGTGCCTATTATGCTCCCGGGTTTGTTTGCTCCCATTATTGATAACACCCATGTTCCGTGTGTGTGTTTCTGAATATTGGTTTTGTTTTCTACAAAGGTCCATTCGCCGAGAATCTGATGGTTTAAATTTATACTATCGAACGCCGACAAAGTATTTTCACCGCTGAAGCCGGCATCAAGGACTGCAATAGTCATATTCTGCCCTCTTAGATTTTCGTCATGAAGAATATCGCCGCCAAGCATGTTTATCTGGTTGTATGACGGTCCGTAATTATTGTCTGCTGCAATGCCTCTTGTGGAATTATAGGTTTCGTTGATTTTTGGCTCATGCTTTTTATGTTGTGAGTTAAGAGTAAGTGAATAACCAACGAGTTCAACGCTTTCGACAAATGGAAAAGTTTTTATTTTGTTAATTGCGTTAGTGTCTTTTGTATAAATAATAACTGAATTAAGCCATTTGGAGCGTGTCATTAATTCTGCACCTGCCTGGTAAATGCTGTCTAAATATGCGGGAGTTATTGGAATATCAGTAGAATCAATGGGAATACTTTGCTTCGTTCTTCTGTCAATAGCTTTCTGCGAAAGATAGTCCAGCGGACTAGTCAAAGAATAAGGAGTATTGTTCTTGTTTTTGAAAGTAACACGATATTCGCTCGGTATTTGAGCTGTCGCATTTTGAAAAAGAAATATTATAAACAGGAAAAATATTTTTCTCATATAATAAGTGAAATCATAAGCAGTACAAATTTATGTATTTTTTAAGGAAAAGTCAATAAAATTAATTACCCCAGGAGATTACTTTATATGAATATTGCACTCCGTTTTTAATGGAGGTAGTAGAACTGGCAGGATCAAGGTCAAAGTGATAAAAGTTTTTATAAATCATACCAACATTCTTTGCATAGCTTTCTACAGAATAGTCGGAATATATTAAAGTGCTGTCGTGATTTTGCATAACAGTTAAAGTGGAATCAAAACTTAAAGAGTTAATTTGTGCAGGTTCATTGACACTGACATATTCATAATCCCAATCAGCCCATGTGTTGTATGCATTGCCTTTCCAGATTGCATTTAATTTTACGGGAAAAATAAGTTTGATAAAACGTTCGTTTTCTTCAATTTTCTCGGCGGTAGAAGGAGTTAAATTCAAATACCACACATCTTTAATTTCCCAGTTGCAGGCATCGCATAGCTTAATATACCTTTCCAGCCGTTGCGTCGTTCTGCCGGAGTTATCGGAAAATGTGGATTCGACGTATTCTTTTATTTTATAATGAAAGGTATCAATATGGGGAGGAATAAAATTTCCATCCCAAACGGTTGAATCAACCTGATAAATTACCCAATGACCTATGTTATTCGGTAAATAAGAATATCCCAAATCAACAGGGGTATCGGGTTTATCTTTTTTACAAGATATAATTGTGATAATAAGTAATAATAATATTGTTAATAATTTTTTCATATAGTAAATATACAAAAATAATCAATCTTTTGCAATAAACCCACCTCCAATTACATCGTCACCTTCATAAAAAACGGCAGATTGTCCAGGAGCAATTGCTGAAACGCTTTCGAGAAAATCAACGTTTATTTTGTTTTCCGATTCAACAATTCTGCTTAAAGTGCCTTTGTCTTTATATCTCACTTTTGTTATGGCTTCTTTAACAGATTTGATTCCGGGATATTTCATTAAATTATAATTCCCTACAATCATTTTTTTCTTTGATAGTTCTTCCCTGAAACCAAGAACAACTGTATTTGTTTCAGGGATAATTTTAACAACATATAATGGTGTTCCAACTGCTACTTCGAGTCCTTTTCGCTGTCCTATTGTATAGAAAGGAAAGCCTTTGTGTTTGCCGATTATTTTTCCGTCGGTAGTCACAAAGTTGCCTCCGTTTAACTTTTCTTCAATTCCGGGTTTTAGGTTTTTTAAATATGTTCTGTAATCATCATCGGGAATAAAGCATATTTCATAACTCTCTCGTTTGCCTGCAATATCTGTGAATCCGAGTTTTGATGCTATTGATTTAATTTCCGGCTTTTTGTATTTGCCAAGAGGAAATATTGTTTTTTTTAATTGCTCCTGTGTCAGTGCCCATAAAACATAGGACTGGTCTTTGTTATCGTCGGTCGCTTTTGAAATGTAGTAGCGATTATTTTCTGAATTTACTTTTGCGTAGTGACCTGTGGCAACATATTCGCAATCGAGTTGGTTTGCTTTTTCGAGCAATGTAGCCCATTTGATATTTGTATTACATAAAATACAGGGATTTGGAGTCCGCCCCGATAAATATTCATCAACAAAATTATTAATGACGCATTCATTGAATTTTTGTGTCAGGTCAATAGTATAATGAGGGAATCCGGTTTTTACCGCAATTGAACGTGCATCGTTTATTGCATCTGTATTGCAACATGCATTTTCCTTTTTCTCACATCCTGATGAGGAGTAATCCCATGTTTTAAGTGTTATTCCGATTACTTCATAACCTTCATCTTTAAGAAGAATTGAAGCAACGGAACTGTCAACACCACCACTCATAGCAACCAGAATTCTGCCGTGTTTACTCATTATTGTCTGTGTTGTTCGGGCTATTGGGATTTTTTTGAAAATTGGGATCTTTTTCAGGATCCGGAAGTCTTTTGTTAAGCAAGCTGTCGAGTTGTTTCATCTTTTTTTCTTTTTCTTTTACTGTTTCCTGTAGCACTCCGTTTTTATAATTTTCAACACTCTTTATCTGGCCATCTTCTTTGTATGTGGTTACTTTTCCTTCTTTCAATGAATGAACATAATTTTGCTCAACGTAAATTTTTCCCGAAGGATAATAAATTTTAAAACTGCCTTCAAGTTCTCCGTTTACAAATGTGGCGTCATATTTTATATTTCCGTTTTCGAAGTATTGTTTCCATTTCCCGTTTTTGATACTGTCTGTATATGTTATTTCATCAGCAACATTTGAATTTGAAACAAAATATGTTTTCCATAAACCATTTGGTTTATTGTTTTTATATGCTCCTTCATTTATCAGTTTTCCGTTTAAATCATAGAATTTCCAGACAGAATCTTTTTTCATGTTAATATAAATGCCTTCAGCTAAAAGTGTTTTGCCGTCGTTTTGGTATGTTTTTGCATAAGCCTTTGAACCGTTGATGCTATAAGTAACTATGGATTTTAGTTTTCCGTCTTCGTAATAATATCTGAACTCGCCATAAGGTTTGTCATTTATGAAGTTTCCTTCATAACGCAGGTTTGTTGAAGTATAATATTTTTTCCATAAACCCTGTTTCTGCCCCTTTTCATCAGTTTTATTAATTGTAGTATCTTTGATGCTGCTTTGTGAAAAAACAAAAGCAGAAAAAAGGAACGCTAATATAAAACATGATAATTTTTTCATTTTTTTAATGTTTGTTATATTGCAAATATACAAAAAGATTAAAAGATTTTAAGATTAAAAGACTGAAAAATTGCAAGCATTTAAAAATATTGATAATAATAGAGCCACAAATATTTTATTTGCCATCTCTTTTCTTACAGCCTTGATTTTTATTGTAACCTTCAAGCCATTCGGTTTATGCTGGGATGTTGGTTGCTGGCAGAGATGGAGTTCTTATATTGTTAAGCATGGAATATCCGATGCATACAATACACCGGACATTAATTATAATCCTTTGTTTTTATATATTTTGTGGATTTACGGAAAGTTTTTCCAAAGTGATGTTGCGATTTTTGAGAAAATATATCTATTGAAAATAGCAGTAATTATTTTTGACTTTGCTTCTGTTTGCCTTCTGATAAAGATATTGAGGCATTTAAAGATAAATCCGCTGAAGTCGGTATTTGTTTTGTTAAACATTGCATATTTCTATAACACTTTAATTTGGGGTCAGGTTGACAGCATTCATACTTTTTTGGTATTTGCTTCCATATACCTCTTTATGAAAGGAAAAAACATTGGCGGAGTGTTGTTTTTTATACTGGCGCTGAATATGAAAACACAATCATTGGTATTTTTACCGTTTGTTATTTATTTTTTATATAAAGCATGGAAGGGAAGTAACTTAAATCTTTTGAAAGCAGTTATCACCGGAGTTGTGTTACAGGGAATCTTATTATTGCCTTTTATTATACATAATAATTTATTTCATTTTGCGAGAAATACATATTCTGCATTGATCCATAGCCCGATGCTTTCAATGAATGCATATAATATCTGGTATTTGTATTCTGACAGTGATCCGATGAAAATACCGGATACGTTGCAAATCGGTTTTATGACCTGCAAACAATTGGGAATTGTTTTGTTTATTTTATTCTCGGCAATTATTTTTTATCCGTGGCTGCATAAAATTATATTCCAAAAATGGTCATACGACTTTAATGACATTAATGACAATAAAATATTGTTTCTGACTGCCGGATTGGTAATAATGGTTTTTTTCTTTTTCAATACCGAAATGCATGAACGATACATTCATCCTGCAATTATTTTTTTAGGATTATATGCGGTTTTATCAAAATCATATTACATGTACATTTTGGTTTCACTGGCATATTTTTTAAATATGGATTCTATATTGCGTCATACCCCTGAAAAACTGGTCGGGTGGCTATATTCCGATGAAATATTATTGACGCATTCAATTGCCTGCCTATATCTTGTTTTGATATTAACCGGCATTTACAAAATTTATTCTATGAGTGGAATATTTAGGAGAAAAGAAGTTTTGAATAAGTAGTGTGATTCGCTGAAATAAAAATACCAATATTAGCAGTCATTACAGAAGTTTTTTAATATTAAATTATCCCGAATTTGAATAAAAACAATCAAATCCGGGGTTTTCATTTATTATTGTTTTAAAGTTTAAATATGTGTCGCCGCCTACGGGGCTTAAATATTTTTCTATTTTTATTTTCTACCAACATCGCGTCCCGTTAGGGACGAAATGTTGGTAGAATAATGTAATCCGGGTTATTTAAAGTTCCGTAGGAACGATACGAATAATTAATCGGACAATAGCTGTTAGTAATTGATTTTACGAAAAATTCTTTTGGCGAATTACCCTAAGTAGTTTTTACTAATAACTGCTGACCAATGACTAATGGCTATTTCAACCTTACATTAAATTTTAAATCAAGATATTTTACTAAGTTTTTGTTTTCCTGACTTGCTGTATCTGCGGAAATGTCTTTTGAATATAAATAACCCGAAACCGGTAATGATTCAATACAAATATCCTTACCGGCATTTTTAGCTGATTCTAATTTTTCGATTCTCTTGTCGTAATCAGAAGAATATTGTTTTGTAATAATAAATTGATTTTTGAGAATGCAAAGCTGAACAAATACCAAAACAACAAACACGGATAATAAGATAAAGCGGAATGATTTTTTATTTGGGAAATCGAATATTAATCCGAGCGAAAATGAACAAACGAAAATAGAAAGCGAGACAATAAAATACACAATTGTAAGTATTCTGCCGGGAGCAATATCAGACAAGATGTATGTTGTAAGGAAAATTATTATAAAAACAATTGCAAATGATGTAAACAAAAACATAAGAAATGATTTCCTGAGATTTTTATTATTAATCGTAAAACCCTTATTAATCAATGTGCCGGCGATAAACCATATTGTTGAAAATAAAATAATAAAGTGAAGATATCCTGTACAAATTACTTTTAATAAATGCCATAAAGTCAGAACTGATAATTTCAGTGCTTGTACAAATGACGGAGAGGGGAGGGCGTTGGCTCTGATTTTGTTTCCGGCTGACAAATATGTGATCAGAAAAGATAAAAGGCAGAATATAAAGCCGAAAATTATTTCTTTACAAGTAGTTACATCTGATTTTTTATAGAAAATCAATAAAACGATAAAAATAAAAATTGCCAGAAGTGCATATATTTCGGATGCTCCTCCTATGTAAATAAAGCAAACTGCGATAAGGAAATAATTTAAAGACTTTCTTGAGCCATTAAAAATAAAACTAAAACCAAGAAGAATAAAGTTCAGGCTTAGCAAATAAATTGGAACTGAAATCGTCCAAAACCAGCATTCACCCTTATCCGGAGTTAAATAGAAAAATGTTGAGGTGAAATATAAACTTAAAAGGAATAGAAATGAATTTTCGATTTCAAACTTAATCTTTTTTGATATTAATTTTAACAAAATAAAAACGGAAAATATAGTAAAAGCAAGATTAATTAAAGAAAACAAAAATAATATGATTGTTGATTTTGAATATAAAAAATACACAACATTTGCCAGCGAATAGGCCGTCCATCTGCCACTCCAGTTTTCGTAAAGAAAGGATGTTGTTCCGATAATTCCTTTTTCTTTAACAAATGATGAAAACAGGAAATCATCACTGGTTAAACGGTTGTTGAAGGATAATACTAGAAACAATGCAATAAAAAGTGTGGAAGAAAATAATATCAAAAATGTTATTGATTTATTTCGCATTGTAAACTTATGATTTTAGTTCCTGATAAAAATATTCTTTCGTCACTTCCGGTACGTTTGAGTTTTCTTTTTTTGTTGAAACCAGTTTGCTGACAGTATATGCCTTCATCTTTGACGAATCGAACGGTATTGTTAGATTTTCAATTTCACCTCTTTTGAGATTTAGTTTTAGCCACAAATCTTCATTTTCATGACTTAATATTACCGGCATTCTCTTTTTTGTATTATGAATTTTTTCTACCAGTGAATTTGCTTTTGTGGTAATAATTGAGAATGTGTTGAAAATCTCACCTGTGCTTTTGTTAGTCCAGTTTTCATAAATCCCGGCAAGTGAAAATATTTCATTGTTCTTCAGGGTAATGAAATATGGATATTTTTTGTTCTTGAATTCATGCCATTCGAAAAAGCCTGTTGATGGCACAAGGCATCTTTTTGCTGTTATCGAATATCTGAATGACGGTTTTTCAAAAATGGTTTCACTCTTTGCATTAAGAGTCTGGGCGCGTATTTTTAGTGCATCATCAGTATTTTTTGTCCATATGGGAATAAGTCCCCATTTGTAAAACTGAATTGTATCGGGATTTTCGGCTGTAATTACAGGCAGTTCCTGAAAGCTAAAACCATTGGCATGATAAACAGGTTTAAACTCCTTTTCAAAACCTGATTTAGCATTATAACGGTTTCTTAATTCCTGCGATGTTTTGCTCAATGCGTAATGAAAACACATTTGTCAAGTTATAAAGTTAAAGGTTTGTAAAGTTACAATGTTTTTTTTAGTACTTAAAATCATTTACTATTTCGAGTATCTGCAATTTAATAATAACTTCTAAGTACTTGTAAGTATTTAAAACACTTCATGTTTTAACAGTAATAATATCACTTATTTTGGTAGTGTAACAAGGAGATAACTTTTCCTGCCTGAGTTTCCACTTTCTTTTTGTTCCCTGTTTTGCGATTATAACTTTGTTTGTGCCCATTGCAGCGTTTATTCTGTCTATTGTCTGCATTAGTTTTTTGTGTTTTGTCCTGTCGGTTTCGTCAAAAATATTTCCCTGAACAGCATTTTCGGGAATAATATTAACTGCAATTACTCCTGCTTTTTTGTAGTGATATCCTTTTTTGAAAATTGCCTTAAGTCCTTCTGATGCATATTTAATAATTTCAATAGTGCTGTTTGTTGCAACAGGCATTTCAACAACAATGTTTTTTGCATATTGCTGCAGGTCATTCCGATGTTGATTTGTATGAATAAAAATCATTAATGCTTTTGCACATGATTTCTGTTTGCGGAGTTTGACGGCGCATGCTGCCGCATGGTTCGATACTGCTTCTTCAATTGGTTCGTAATCGGTGAGCATTTTGCCGAAACTTCTTGCCGTACATATCGCTTTTTTATCAGCAGGTGATGTTTCCATTTCAAAGCATGGAATTCCCTGCAGTTCGTTCCATGTGCGCAAACCAACAACTGTCAGGTTTTTCTTAATCCATTCCTTGTTGGTTTTAATAAAATCAAATGCAGTATGGATTTTGTTTTTTTTAAGAAATGCAGAATATTGCCTTCCTATTCCCCAAACATCTTCGATGGCAATGTTTTTAAGAATTTCTTCAGTTTCATTTTTTGACGGCATTATAAAAACACCTTTATATTCGGGATTTTTCTTTACTATTTTGCTTGCAACTTTTGCAAGTGTTTTTGTTGGTGCAATGCCAAGTGAAATGGGTATTCCTGTGCTTCTGGTTATTGTTTTTACAATGTTTTTCGCATAATCTGGCAAACTAAAATTTTTAAAGCCTTCAAAATGCAAAAATGCTTCATCAATTGAATAAATTTCAATCTCAGAAATGAACTGCTTCAGAGAGTTCATGACTCTTTGCGACATGTCGCCGTAAAGAGTATAATTTGATGAGAAAACAGTAACTTTGTTTTTAATGATTAATTCTTCAATTTCAAAAGCAGGAACTCCCATTTTTATACCGATAGCTTTTGCTTCATTGCTGCGTGCAATAACACATCCGTCGTTATTTGATAATACAACAACAGGTTTGTTGTTTAGTGACGGATTAAAAACCCTTTCACATGAAGCAAAAAAATTATTGCAATCTAAAAGTCCAATCATTATTCTTTTATTCGAATGTTTCCGCAAGCCGGCGGATTCGATTATATCTTTTTAATCACATAGGTAACTATTCCCCAAATCATGAAATCGTTTTCTTCGGTAATCTTCAGTGGTTTGAAATTTTCGTTAGCAGGCATAAGAAAAACTTCCTTTTTTTCGATTTTGATTTTTTTCAATGTGAATTCACCGTTGATAAAGCAAACGGCAATTTTATTATTCCCCGGTTCGAGTGATTTGTCAACAACCAAAACATCACCATCACTTATTCCGGCATCTTTCATTGATAATCCCTTTACTCTTCCAAGAAAAGTAGAGCTGGGATTTTTAATGAGTTCTTTATTGAGGTCAATTGTAATATCAAGATAGTCATCTGCAGGGGAAGGAAAGCCGGCAGAAATCTTGCCCGAGACCATAGGGATTTTTATTACGGTTGTTGTATCAACCGAATAAAAATCTATTGTTTTTGTTGATTTTATTTTTGTTGCTTTCATTTTTTATAAATGATATTTTTTAAACTGAAAACAGGGAACTGTAAACTATTTTAACCTTCAATTCTCTTTTTCACGGTTTTCCATGTATCTGTTATCAGAAAACATTCTTCCATATAATCAATCATCTTTTCGAATTTTATCATTGGCACTGCAAATGAGAGGGTGTCTTTCGGAACGCAGGGACGTGCGGATGGGTCGAACATTCCTATTATTGCTCTCGGTCGTTCTTTGTCTTTTTCGAGATAAGGGTAATGAACAATTGTACCGCAGCCGGCTCCGAACGGTGTGAATGTGCTGTTAGGTTCTGTCTGGTCGAAATTTGCAAGAGTAAAAAGTCCCGACAGAACATCGGGTTTTGCAAAGAAAATAACTACAGCCGGGTTATCGCTTTCTTCAAGCTTATCCCATCTTTTAAAAATTATATAATTTCCGATAGCATCTGTTATTCTTTTTTGATTTTTCTGCAATTCGAGAACCATTTCTGGTGTTCTGATGTAACGTTCGCCTTCCATTTCGCCTGGAATTCCGCATGAAAGAAAGTATTCGAATTTGGGTCTTGTGCCTTCAATAAAGCCGAGATATCGCTTTGCTCCGAAGCATGCAATATTTTCTATATTGTATGCAAGCGATTCGCCGTTTCTGACTTTTGAAAGTTTGCATATAAGACAGTTCCAGTCTTTTGAGAGAGCTGAAAGTTTTACATTATTTATTTCTTTGCTGTAATAAAATGTTATCGGCAATTCTGTTTCACCGAAATATTTTTTCCATAATGCGGTGAATTTTTCTTTTGTCTCCGTTTTCATAATTAATTTATTTTTTCTCAACCTTTTCCAGTAATTCCTGCAAAAGTTCAATTTGCATTTTATTAATTTCAATTTGCTTTTGAGCCTGAAATGTTAGCAGATGGTCAAGTTTTTCATGCAATTGACGGATTTCTATTTCTGCTTTAAGATTAATCTGATAATCATGTTGCGCACGAATTCGGTCTTTTGCTTCCTGCCGGTTCTGGCTCATCATAATCACTGGCGCCTGAAGTGCAGCAACACATGATAAAATAAGGTTCAACAAAATAAAAGGGTACGGGTCGAAAGGTTTGTTAAGAATAAGATAAGTATTAATTCCAATCCATACGAATATTACCAGCATGAAAATGCCAATGAACTTCCAGCTTCCGCCAAAGTCGGCAACTTTATCGGAAATTCTTTCACCAAAAGTATAATTGTCGTTTTTTTCGCTGCTCAGGTCTTTTGATAATAAATCGGCATTTTTAATGCTTTCGATAACTTCTTTTTCGATTTCAGATAACTCCCCTTTTTCTGTTTCTAAAAGTTTGTCAATATATTGATATTTAAATTTATTAAGTTCTTTAATTGAAATATATCCTTCGGGATTCCAATCTGGAAACTGCGATTTTATGAGTTTTACAATAGGTTCGCGAACAAGATATCCGAATATAAGTTCGTCAATGGGTAGTTCTTGTTTCGAAATCTGACAAAGTCCGGTTTTCATTTATTGATTTTAAATATTATTTATAATTCTATTGAAAATTCTTTTAAGTCTTTAAAAGAAAAATCCACAAGCTGCGGATATGCTCTGCAGATATCAATGTTCTCTGAAAGAAAAACTTTTATCATTTTTAATTTAAAACCGAATTTCATATCGGAAATTGTATCTCCTGCAATGATTGATTTCCTGAAATTTATTTCCGGAAATTCTTTCCTTGCTTTCAAAGCCATTCCTACATTGGGTTTGCGTAAGAAACTATTTTCTTCGGCAATAGAAGGGCAGAAATATATCTTATCAATTTTGCCGTTATTATTTTCGATTTCCTTGAGCATTTTGGAATGAATATCATCAAGGTCATTTTCGTTCATTATGCCTTTGCCGATTCCTTGCTGATTAGTAACAATGATTGTTCTTCCGAATATTCCGGAAAGAGTTTTAATTGCATCAATACTGCCGCCAACAAATTTGAATTCATCCCAGTTTTTGACATAGTCATCAGGAAGAAGTTTGTTAATGACTCCGTCCCTGTCGAGGAACAGAGTCCACGACTTATCAATATTTAAGTTTTTTAAACTCAGTTTGAGCTTTTTCATAATCTTCGGGTATTCCTATGTCTAAAAAATAATCTTTGGAAACAAAACCATATATTTTTCTTTTATGGCAGTATTTTTCGAGATAATCTTTTTCAAATGAAAATTTTCCAGATAAGCCGGTATTTTTAAAAATATTTTTATTTATTAAATAAATGCCTCCGTTAATATATCCCGATTTTGTTTTTGTTCTTTTTTCTAAAAAACCAAATATGCGGTTTTGCTTGTCAATGTTAACAGTTCCATAACGCGAAACATTTTTGAGAAATTTAAGTGTAATGGTAAGCCCGGATTTGTTTTTCTTATGAAATGAAAGAAAATCTTTAAGATTAATGTTGAAAAAAGAATCGCCGTTTAAAATAAGAACTTCATTGCTTTTTGCATATTTCATTGCAAATTTTATCCCGCCACCTGTGCCAAGAGCTTCCTTTTCTGTAGCGTATTTTATTTCAATATTTTTATATTTATTTCCGAAATATTTTTTAATAATTTCGTGTTTATATCCGACAGAAAGAATTACATTTTTTATTTTATAATGAATAAGATAATCGAAAAGGTATTCGAGAAATGGTTTAGAATTAACGGAAGCCATGGGTTTAGGAATGTCGCAAACAATTTTCTTGAGTCTTGTTCCGAAACCACCTGCAAGAATTATTGCTTCCATAAATTGCTGAATTGAAAGTTAAAATTTGTAATGAATTTAATCTGAGAATCTATGGCTTTTTATTTTTTTTCAAACATTTGTTTTTCGACCAACTCACAGATTATATGTCCGGTTAAAATGTGAATTTCCTGTATTCTTGCTGTGTCGCTTGAAGGAATATCAATTAAATAATCGCAATATCTTTTCATCTTTCCTTCGTTTGCCCCCGTAAAACCGACAGTTATCATTCCCTGTTGTTTTGCAAAATCCAAAGCGTTAATAATATTTGTTGAATTTCCTGAAGTGGAAATACCGATTAAAACGTCACCTTTTTTTCCTTTTGCTTTAACAAGGCGCGAATAAATTTCATTAAAGGAATAATCATTTGCAACAGCAGTAATATATGAAGTGTTTGCATGCAATGCTTCTGCATCAAGCGGTTTACGGTCGAAATAAAACCTGCCTGATAATTCGGCGGCGAGATGT
Organism: Bacteroidales bacterium; assembly: GCA_029004185.1. GTDB lineage: Bacteria > Bacteroidota > Bacteroidia > Bacteroidales > JAHJDW01 > JAQUPB01. The sequence continues at coordinate 17,156 of JAQUPB010000023.1, forward strand.
TGTGCATCGGCAGCGCTTCCGCCATTTCCGCATAGAAGGACCTTTCCGCCGTTTTTATAACATTGAATTATTGCATCGGCAATTTTTTCAATATTGGTAGCAAATTTATCGTCATTAAGAAGTTTCTGTTTTATTTCAACGGATTTATTTATTACTTCTTTGATTCTTGAAATAGTATTTGTCATATTAATTTATTTAATACAATGCAAACGTAATTATTTTATCAATATTTTTTTTGATTTTATTATTTTATTTCGAAATATAACGCGAAAATTAAAATCTTCTGATTGCCCTTACTCTGTAAGAATTAGTTTTTGCGCTATAACTTTCAGCACCTGTAAAGAAATAGTGGTACCATGAAGTTGAGAAATCATATTCGGTAGAGGTCCAGTAAAAAGCGGTCTTTGTAAAATAATTAATGACGTACCAGTGAGTGTACATCATTGTTAATTCCGTTGTTGCCGGCAGATACCAGTCGTTATATCCGCCGCCGCTGTAATTCTTGCATGTCAAAGCGGCACTGCTTGTATGTCCCGGCTGGGCAACGATAGCATTTGTATTTGTAAGTCCGTCAATGTGACTTGATGCCGATGCTCCGATTGCTACGTTTGTTATATTGCTCCAAGCAATACCGCTTGATTGGTCGTTGGGTGCGGCTATTAATCCATGTTGTCCGGTGGCATCAACATAAAAAATAGTACCCCCGCCATAACTTTCGCCAATATAATGTCTTGTTTTCCATGTTGGAACATTACTTTGCATTATAAGTACTTGTCCTTCGGTGCCTTTTGGAATACGCACCCAGTTTGCGCCATCATAATACATCATATCTCCGGCTGTTTGTCCCGGTATACTTATGTTAGCAGTGCCGGATGTTACATTTATCCATTTACCTGAAGCACTGTCGTATTTCAGGATTTGATTTTTTACCGGATTTATAATGTTGAATGTACTGTCAAATAAGGGGTCACTTTCAGTAAATGATTTTAGATAACCAGCAGTGTCGTGATTTCCCCATTTATAAGTTGTATTCCATTTATTCGTATCGGTTGAATTTATTGAATGTGCAATATGAGCATTAAAAATAGGGTCGGTTTCGGTATATGACTTGAGATAACCTGCGGTATCATGATTCCCCCATTCGTATGCTGTATTCCATTTATTTGTATCAATTGAATTTATTGAGTGCGCAACATGAGCATTAAATACAGGGTCAGTTTCATTTTCTACGGTTTTGGATTGCAAAGCATAAGGCACACTAAGCAATTGGCTGGTACCCATTGTGGCAGTATCAACTTTTATTTTAATAAAAAAAGGACCGTTTTCCCAGTTTATTGCGGCAAAGGCAGTAGTATCAATACTTCCTACGTTTATTGTTATCAATCCCTGTGCAGTTGTTGTTATATTATGTGTTTCGCTGAAAACACTTGTACCTGCCGGACTGCCCTGAAGAATAATCACATTTATGGCTTTTGGTGTAAGTGCAATTATTTCACCCGTTGCATCGCGCAACACCGCCTGATACTTGAACATTTTTGGCGACTGGGCGAATAAACTCATTGCATTGATTGACAATAAAGCAATTAAAAGTATATATTTTCTCATATCAATAGTGTTGATTAAGGATGACAATAAAAATAAATAAACATTTTCAAAAAAACAAGCAAATAATGAAAAAAGTGATCAGTAATCGGTATTCGTAATCAGTAAAAAAAAAAGAAAGCAAACCATAACATTAAATGTTGAACATTCTCTTAGCTGTTAGAAAAGAAAAACATCGAAGTTTAACTGAAAACTGAGAACTGAAAACTAAATACTCCACGCAGTAAGTCCTTTAGTAGTGAATTCGTAGTTTTTAATACTACCACCGAATTTTTTCAGTGCATCAATAACTTTATATCTTGTGTTGTTGGGGCAATAGAAAGTAATAAAGCCACCACCGCCGGCGCCGGTTACCTTGCCGCCGTTGGCTCCTGCATTTATTGCTGTTTCGTAAATTTTATCAATAAGTTCATTTGTTATTCCTTTTGCCATTTTCTTTTTATGCTGCCAGCCTGCATCAATAAGTTTTCCGACATCATTAAGATTTCCTTTCAGGATTGCTTCTTTCATCAAAGCTGATTGCTCTTTCACTTTATGCATTGCCTCAATTGATTTTTCATTGCTTTGTTTTACATTTTCCATCTGTGCTTCGATGATTTCTGATGAAAGACGGCTTGTTTCGGTATTATAAAGAATTAGGTTGTATGATAATTCATCAAGATATTTTTCATTAATCCTCAACGGATTTACAACTACCTTGTCGTTGTCGTAAAATTCCATAAAGTTCACACCGCCGAAAGTTGCAGCATATTGGTCTTGCTTTCCACCTGCCATGCCGAGGTCAATTCGTTCTATTTCATATGCAAGATGAGCAATGTCATAATCACCAAGCGGTAATTTAAGCCATTCAACAAATGCGCCGATTACAGATACTACCAGAGTCGAAGAACTTCCCAATCCTGAACCGGGAGGTGCATCAACAAAAGTAGTTAACTCAAAAGAAAGGGGATGTTTTATAAAGTCCTTTATGATTCTATTGTAAACACCTTTTAGTAAATCAAGTTCATTGTTGAGGGGTAATGTTTTTTTTGCATCAACTTCAATAATTTGATTTCTGTCAATTGAATGAAAAATTATTTTTTCGTTGAACCGTGGTTTGATTGTGGCGTAAGCATACATGTTGATTGTAGCATTTAAAATAGCTCCACCATAAATATCAGAATAAGGAGAAACATCTGACCCGCCGCCTGCCAGACCTAATCGCAATGGAGCTTTGCTACGGATTATCATAATTAATTAATAATTAATAATGAATAATTAATAATAAATAAAAAAGTAACATATTACCAATTATTAATTATTATTTATTCATTATTTGTTTATTTATGTACTTTTCTTATGAATTCTTCTATTTCCGGAACGCCTCCCTGGTAAACAAGATAACCGTTGTATGGTTCTCTTTCGGTTATTTCGTCGTTAATAGGAGTCAGCATCATTTTTTTAACTTCTTCAATGTCGCTTGTTTGTCCCAATGCCCAGCCAAGTTTTATGTATGCAACTTCGGGAAGCATATTTGCCAGAGGCACCACTCCTTTTGACATTAAATCTCTTCCTGTATCATAAACGAACATGTGAACGTACCCCCATAGAGTTTGAACGGTCATAAATACCGCTACTCCTTTTTCTTTTGCCCTTACAATTGCAGGATATAATGGTTTGTTTACATGTCCAAGTCCTGTTCCTATAATAATAATACCTTTGTAACCTGCATCAATCAACGAGTCTATCATATCGGGCTGCATGTTGGTATAATAATATATCATTGCAACTTTCTCTTCAAAAAAAGGAAGAATCTTAACATTATTATCTTTTCTCCTGTGGTTGTAAATGGGTTTTATGGATTTTACTCCTTTTCTGGTAACTGTAGCAAGCGGAGTATCACCGATAGTTCTGAATGTTGAACGGTATGATGAGTGCATTTTTCTTACTCTTGTGCCTCTGTGTAAAAGTCCGTATTCGTCGGAAGTAGGACCGAACATGCAAACCATGACTTCGGCAATGTCGCCGTGACCTGCTGCTGTTGCGGCGTGCATTAAATTAAGTGCGGCATCGGAAGAAGGACGGTCGGATGAACGTTGTGAGCCGACAAGTACAATCGGAACCGGCGAATTCTGAACCATGAATGTTAATGCTGCGGCAGTGTGGTGAAGCGTGTCTGTGCCATGGCCAATAATAATCCCGTCAATTCCTTTTTCGATTTCTTTACCTATCGCAATTGCAAGTTTTTTGTATTGCTCCGGTCCCATATTTTCGCTGAAAACAGCAAAGAGTTTTTCTGTATCAAGATTGCAGATATCGGCAAGTTCAGGAACTGCTCCGTATAATTCGCCGGGGGAAAATGCAGGAATAACGGCACCTGTTCTGTAATCAAGACGCGAAGCTATTGTTCCGCCTGTTCCGAATAATTTTACTTTCGGCAGTCCTTCAGTGTAAGGAAATTCCTTTTCTGGTATTTTGTAGTTTGCTTTTTTGTAACCCGTTTCTTTCATTCCTTTTACCGTGTCAATATCAATACCGATATTATAACCGGTTATAATTTTCAGAACAATGTGTTTGTCATCATCATTCTCAGACCTCGGCAATACTGTGCCTTTGAATTTTCCGCGTGTAGTTTCAATTTCTGCTTGTCCCCAAACTCTTACGTTGAATTTTTTCAACACTTCAAGAGCCTGTCCTTTGTATCCCTGAAATATATCTTCGCTCATTTTATTATTACTTTATTAATTGTTATTAGTTTTTCGCAAAATTAAATATATTTTTATCTAATTAAAATAATAAATGTTTATTTCTTCAATACTTTGCGTATAATCTGGCTTTCATTAGTTTGAATTTTTACTAAATATAAACCGGCAGGATAATTAAAACTGAAAGTGCGTATAAATTCTTTTCCGATATATTTTTCATCATAAGATAAAATTTTCACACCACTACTATTGTAAATTGAAATATATAATTTTGTTGCTTTGCCTGTATTCAAACGCAGGTTTAACTTTTCTTCAACCGGATTCGGATAAATTCTAATAAATGTTTCGTCATTTTGAAAATCTGTTTTTGGATTCTTTTTTATTTCTGTAATTTTAAGTTCATCTTCTATTGCTTTTTTCAAAGGTTGATTGTTTTTACTGTAATAATCCTCTCCTAATTCCCATATAATGCATCCGCCAAGGTTCTGTTGCCTGATATAATTGAATTTTGCAGTAATAGCTCTTTCGTTGGTGTATGAAATAAACATATCATTTGCTGAACCTGTATTATCAATGCTCAGGTAAGGCGCTTCAGCAGTTGTATCATAATTATATCTTTGCAGAGTATAGTAATTTGTCATAGTAGTTGTATAATATAAATCACTGTTCTCGGTTGGGGCATTAGTCCATGATTGCAATGGTTTTGTAACACCGCCGGTTGAAGTGCCGGTGCCTCCCTGCCATACATCGCAATGAAATCCTATCCCGATCCCCAATTTGCCGGGAGCAATACCAGTGCTGATAAAATTTTGAGCCCAGTAATCTGCTGAAGGAAGAAACTCATCCGGTGCACCCGGAAAATGTTGTCCTCCGTTGTAAAGAGCCGAACCGTGCCATGTAATCCATCCGGGCCATGGTCCCGACATTACGTATGTCATAAGGTTTATCTGATTGAATTTAGCTTGAGTTTTGAGATAAATTTTTCTAATGTCCGGATTCCAGTAATCATCGCCTGTAGCAGTTGTTAGTTCGAGTGCGGGATTTATTTTATCCATTTCGGTTCGCAACTCATTAATGAATAAATAAAACTGTGTTGAATCGGAAGTAACTACGGGTTCCCAGTCAATATCTATTCCATCGTAATTATATGTGGTCAGTTTATTTATAATGTTTGAAATAAATGTCGCACGGTATTGAGTTGTTGTGGAATTGCGGAATCCTGTTGCGGTACTTGCTCCTCCTATGCATATCAGGACTTTTTTACCGGCATTATGCGCAGCAGCTACTGTAGCATTTACGTGAGTTGCATCTAAGCCGAAATTGTTTTGCAATGTGCCATTATTTGCGGGTTCAAATGAGAAATGAATAAGATGAGTGATTGAATTGAAATTTATTGAATCGGGCGGCATTGCAGTTTGGTCCCATCCCGGATAATAACCGCTGACCCAAATGTTCTGTGCAAAAGATTTAACGGAAATACCAATTAACAGAAATAACATTATTGAAAAATGTTTCATGCTTAAATTGTTAATGACCATTGTTGCATATAGTAATCAACACAATGATATTGTCTTTCATCGTTTCTACAAAATTAAATATATTTTTATGTATATGAAACTTTTGTTTATAATTATTAATTTTGCTGAATACTAATTAATGTTAGTTGATTCTGTTAAGTGTTCAAACTATCTAAGATATTCAGCAAAGAAGGGCATAATCCAAAACACGGAGGATTAGAAATTCTTAAATATATAGGTCCGGGTTTGCTTGTTACTGCCGGCTTTATTGACCCGGGAAACTGGGCTGTAAACATTGAAGCAGGTTCGTCTTTCGGATATTCATTATTATGGGTAGTAACATTTTCAACAGTAATTCTTATTGTAGTTCAGCATAATGCAGCGCATCTCGGAATAGCAACGGGGTATTGCCTTTCGGAAGCCACATCAATCTACATTAAACCAAAATTTTCAAAAATAATTCTCATTACGGCGGAATTGGCTTCAGTATCTACTGCTGTTGCGGCAATTTTAGGTTGTGCAATCGGAATTCAAATGCTTTCCGGAATGCCGCTATGGCTGGGTGCTTTGGTTTCTTCGGTTTTAATTTTTGTTTTACTGTTTACTAATTCTTACAAAAGAATTGAAAGCTGGATAATAGCGTTTGTTTCAATTATCGGTATTTCTTTTATTTATGAATTAAGCATTGTTGATGTAAAATGGACTGAAACTATTATGGGCAGCATAAAACCGGAATTTCCTCACAATTCACTTCTTATTATTGCAAGCATTCTGGGAGCTGTTATTATGCCTCATAATTTATATCTGCATTCGGAAATTATTCAAAGCAGACAATGGAATAAGGAATCGAAAAAAATTATCCATAGGCAACTGAATTATGAATTTTTCGATACGCTCATTTCAATGATTGTCGGCTGGGCTATTAATTGTGCAATAATAATTTTGGCGGCATCAGTTTTTTTTGAAAATAATATTGTGGTTAATGAATTACAGCAGGCAAAAGCAGTTCTCGAACCTTTGCTCGGAAAAAATGCTTCGGTTGTTTTTGCGGTTGCACTTGCATTTGCGGGATTTGCTTCGGGTATCACAGCGGGAATAGCCGGAGGCAGCATATTTTCGGGATTTTTCAAGGAACCTTATGACATTAAAGATAATCATACAAGGTTTGGGGTTGGAATAACTCTTGTCGTGGCTTTGATTTTAATTTTCCTTATAAACAACCCTTTTAACGCACTTATTTACTCGCAAACTTTTTTGTGCATTCAATTACCTGTAAGTATTTTTTCACTTATATACATGACTTCTTCAAAAAGAGTGATGGGAGATTATGTAAACAAAAAAAGAATAACCGTAGTTATTCTTTTAATTGCAATTCTTGTTACCGCTTTGAATTTCGGATTATTGCTTAATGTCTTCTAAATCTCTTTATCCAACTTTTTTATCAGTTCGAATGTTTGTTCATTTGCTTTTACAAGCGGCAATCTCAGATTGTTCTGGCAAAAACCTTTTATTGAAAGTGCGGCTTTTATTCCACCTGGACTTCCATCAGCAAATAAGGCATTCATCATGTCAGTTAATTTAAGATGAATTTTTCTTGCTTCGGCAAAATTATCATTCATACAGAATCTTACCATATCGGAAAATAATTTAGGATATGCATTGGCAATAACAGAAATAATGCCGTCGCCACCGATTGACATTAAAGGCAGTGTCAATGAATCGTCGCCGGAAATTACGAGAAAATCTTTGGGTTTGTTTTTTATCACCTGCGCCATCTGGTACAAATCTCCCGATGCTTCTTTTACTGCAATAACTTTTTCTATTTCATTTGCAATTTTTAAAGTTGTTTCGGATTTAATGTTCACTCCCGAACGTCCCGGTACATTATACATCATGATTGGATAGGGGCTCGCATTTGCAATGGTTTTATAATGTTCGAAAATCCCCTGCTGCTGTGGTTTATTGTAATAAGGGCAAACCGACAGTATTGCATCAACTTTAAATTCGTTTTTATTAATTGTGTCGGCAACTTCTTTTGTGTAGTTTCCGCCAATACCAAGTACAACGGGAACCCTGCCGTTTATTTTTTCAATTGCGAATTTTGTTATTTCCCTTTTTTCTTCTTTTGAAATTACAGGCGATTCGCCGGTTGTTCCTAATACAACCAAATATTCGCATTTTCCGGCAATGATGTGTTCGATGACTTTTTCAAATGATTTGAAATCCACACTTCCGTCATTGTTAAAAGGAGTAACTATTGCAACTCCAGTTCCTTTGAATTTACTTACATTCAACATATATGAAGTTTTTGTTTCAGAATAAATCAGGCAATTTTATTAATTGTTGAAAAATAAAGCTTGATGGTTTCAATGTATTCTTCAAGTGATTTTATTTTATCGGTATGTATCATCATATCGTAAGGAGTCTTATTTCCGTTAACAAATCTGCCGATTTTGAATTTTGCTTTCGAAGCAGCGGCAATATAATCAAGCGGAAAGTATTGCTTGATGCTTAAATCAATAAATACATCAAATTCGGTGTCTATAAAGTCAATTACGCTTAACTTTATAGGTTTCAAATACCAGTTTAAATCATTGTATGAAAAAAAATCAAATCCGAGCTTAAGGTAATAGTCCTGAAAAAGTTTTCTTTCTGGAATATATCCGATAACCTTTACCGACTTCTGTTTTTCTTTAAAGAATTTCAGAAGATTATTTACGATGTCATAATTCAGCTGATTGGTTGCTTCGTAAACAATACCAATGCTTCTGGCGCTCTCCATATTATATACTTTGCGCCTGCGATTGGTGGTTTTAATTTTTTTTCTTAAAAAATAATTACCAATTGATTTTCGGGTATTGTATAGAAATATCACAAGTTTTATTTTAATGCGGCTCAAAAGTACAAAAATTAATTATATCAAAAAAAGAAAGCCGGTTTTTGGGAATTGGCTTTTTAATGAGTAATGTTAGTATGTGAAAAAAATCTCCCGCAGATAACGCAGATTAACGCAGAAATAAATTCTGCGAATATCAGCTCAATCTGCGGGAAAAAAATCAAATTATGTTTTATCACCCCTTCTGTTTATGTGGATTTTCTTTATTCGGATTTCTGTCTTTGATTTTTTTTAAAAGCTCTTTTCTGAATAGTTTTTCTGCTTTATAAAGTAATACTACCTTTTTTATCGGTAGTACCGTTTTAAACTGAGCGTGGTATTTTTTTGCCAGATCAAGCATTTTTTGTGCAAAAATTATTTCATCATCGGCAAGCTTTTCCCAGTCTTTGTCGGTCATCTTATCGGAATTGGTTTTTGCATTGAATCGTTCTGTTGCTCTCGATTTCATTGCATCGCGTTTTTCTTTTTCGTACTGATTATATATGGGCCAGAATACCTGTGCTTCCTGCGGTGTGAGCTGAAGTTGATTTGTGATAAATCCTACTTTCATTGCATCAATTTTTTCACGTTTTTGTTCCTGTTTTACAGGATTTGGCTGCGGTTTATCCTGCGCTGACAGAATGCATGCACTCATCAGCAGGACTATTGTTATTAATGTTTTTGTTTTCATTTGTTTTATTTTTTTAGTTAATTATCGGTTTCGTTATCTCTGTTTATAAAAATACTTTCATCTTCGTTCAGGTAATTTATTATATCTTCTTCGGTAATTGTTGTGTCTTCGGGGTTTACAAAAATTTCATCAATTGGTTCGGTTTTAACTGCCGAAGAAGATGATTTCTGAACGTTCTTGTTTTTTAAAGTATCGGTATTTCCTTCATTTATTAATTCAGCAACAAGTGTTTCTTCATCAAAACTATCCATAAGGGCATCGTCATTTAATATTACTTCTGCGATTTCGTTTGAACTGAGTTCTACATTGGTTTCTTTTTTGAAATTATTCCTGCCAACGATTAAAGCAATTACAATAATAAAAGAAGCATAAACAAGAATGCGTGGTAAATTAAAAGAATATATAAAATCAAAAATTTCTTTCTTGTTATGTTTTATGATTTTATCGGAAATTTCCGATGGTAGTTTTTCAAAATAATTTCCTGGAACATGAAAAGGTTCTCTCGTTTTCATGTCTTTGTAAATGTTTTCAAAATCTTCTATGTTGGAATTTTGTTGCATTTGTATATTTTGACTTAATAAAAACCAAAAGGTTTAATCCTCTTTCAAATATTTTTCGATTTTTGTAACAGCATGATGATATGATGCTTTTAATGCACCGGTTGTTACATTCAATATTTCTGACATTTCTTCATATTTGAGTTCATCGAAATATTTCATGTTGAAAATTATTCTTTGCCTTTCAGGAAGTTTTAAAATTGCTTTCTGGAATTTCTTTTCAATTTTATCGGCTTTAAAATATTGGTCGCTTTCAAGCGATTCGGATAATTTTTTTTCTACATTTATAAACGGAATGAAATACTTACATCTTTTTTTATTCAGAAAAGAAATAGCTTCGTTTGTTGCAATGCGGTATATCCATGTGAATATTTTAGATTCTTCGCGGAATTTACCTATACCTTTCCATATTTTAATAAATGTATTCTGAACTACATCATTAGCATCATCATGATTTATAACAATTCTCCTTATATGTAAATAAATCTTCTGCTGGTATTTTCTTACGAAAAGATTAAAGGCGTAATTGCGGTTATCGTCATTTTTCAATAACTCCAATAATTCTTTATCAGAGTAATGTTCTGTCATTATTAGCTGTTTATGATTGTTTTCTTGCTATAACTTTCTGGGCGGCTTCTACAATGTTTGTTGTATCTAAACCATATTTTACCATAAGCTCTTCGGGTTTTCCGCTTTCACCAAATTTATCGTCAACGGCGAGCATCTCTACGGGAACGGGAAAATTCATCGAAAGCAGCTGTGCGATGCTGTCGCCCAGGCCTCCGTTTCGCATGTGTTCTTCAGCCGTAACCACGCATTTGGTTTTTTTTGCCGATTGTATGACTGCAGAAACATCCAAAGGTTTAATGGTGTGAATATTTATTATTTCAGCATCAATGCCTTTTTGTTCAAGAATTAAACCGGCTTCAACGGCTTTCCATACGAGATGACCTGTGGCAAATATCGTAACATCTTTTCCTTCATTTAAAATTATTGCTTTGCCGATTTCGAATTTCTGATCTTTCGGTGTGAAGTTGGGAACTTTTGGTCTGCCAAAGCGCAGGTAAACCGGACCTTTATGTGAAGCAATTGCAATTGTTGCGGCTTTTGTCTGGTTGAAATCGCATGTGTTTATTACTGTCATGTTCGGAAGCATTTTCATCAACCCTATATCTTCCAGAATCTGATGAGTTGCTCCGTCTTCGCCAAGTGTTATTCCTGCATGCGAAGCGCATATTTTTACATTTTTGTTGGAGTAAGCAACAACCTGCCGTATCTGGTCATACACTCTGCCTGTAACAAAATTCGCAAAACTTCCGGCAAACGGAATTTTGCCGCCTATGGTCATGCCTGCCGCGATGCCTATCATATTTGCTTCAGCAATCCCGACCTGTATGAAGCGTGATGGGAATTCTTTGGCAAAAGCATCCATTTTCAACGAACCGGTTAGGTCGGCACACAATGCAACAACATTGGGATTTGTTTTTCCGAGTTCAAGCAAGCCCTCTCCGAAACCGCTCCTGGTATCCTTTTCTTCAGTATAAGTGTATTTTTTCATTTCTGTGTTTTTCGTTCGTCGTTATACGTTCAGCGAGTTACGCATTTTGCTTTATTTTACTCGTTGCTCGAAGCTAGCGGCTCGCAGTTTTTTTAATTAGAAAATATTAATGTTTATTGAAACACCTGCTTCAACTTTAAATGTTTTTTCGATTGTATTTATAACTTCTTTTGAATTTCGTGCTCTGTAAACAAGCTTGTAATTGCCGGGTTCAAGCAGGAATGATTCCTGTGTTGCAGTTGGATTTATATTGCAGACGAATTTAAGTTCTTTTTTATCGATAAGGAATATGCTTGCAATTCCGGGTGTTCTCATTATAAGTGTTGCTATTCCCGGCTGCGGGATTTCAACTGTCGTTGTTGTGCTTTGTGAAATTTTTACGTCTTTAATTATCAGACGCGGCAAACAAAGAACCTCAAGGTCGTATTTTCCGACAATATATTTTACCGTCTGATTAAATTCCTGAACGTTTAAAGTCGCCATTTCTCCTGCTTTGCGGATAATGCACTGCAGTGTTTTTTTGTAATCATTCAATCCCTGAACTTTTAACGTAAGATAACCCTGCGGAGCATCAATGCCGACAATATTGTGTTTTCCCTGAACAAGTTTCACGCTGTCTTTTGAAACAGGAGGAATTGTATGAACAAAAATTTTGTATGTAGGCAAATGGTCAATTCTCAATGTATCCGGATTTCCACGGTCGTTAATGGTATGAATAAAATTATATTTTATATTTCCGGTATTAATATCATAAAAAGTCATGTTTACATCTGTTTCCGTTGGTTTGCCATTTATATCGAGCAGATTAACCTGAGCGGTTGTTGAATTTAAGACCTGTGTGATAATTACGTTGAGGATATTTTTAAAAGTTTCTTCATTTTCGGCATCAAAGTAATTTCCGGCACATTCAAGAGAAGATTTATCTTTTAATCCTATTCCAATAATAAAAGGTTTAAGAAAGATTCCTTTTTTCTGCAATTCCTTGGACACTGCACAAGGGTCTCCTTTGCATTCTTCAAGTCCGTCGGTTATTAAAATTATTACATTCCTGCATTCCAGACAAGGGGTGAAATCGCCGGCTGCCGCCTGAAGAGTTCTTGCTATAGGGGTTGTACCTTTGGGAATAATTGTTTTTAGTTTGTTTTTAATGCGGTC
>JAQUPB010000024.1 GCA_029004185.1 Bacteroidales bacterium
TACAACGAAATATACCTGAAAGCATTGTTTGAAGAAAAAGGATTACAGTCCCTTTCACTCAGATTTTTCAATGTTTATGGCGCTAATCAGGATACACGAATGGTAGTTCCGCGTTTTTTTGAACAGGCAATGAACAATAAACCAATAACGGTTTTTGGTAATGGAAAGCAAACCCGTGATTTTACTTACATTGATGATACTGTTTTTGCCAGCGTTGAACTTGCAAAAACGGTTAATGGTTGTGAAATTTTTAATATTGCCAATGAAAATGAAATTACAATCTCCGAATTGGCAAAGAAAATACTTGCAATTACAAAATCTTCTTCACAGGTATCATTCATAAATGCTCCCGAAAAACGATATGACTTCGAAGTTGAAAGAAGATTCGGATGTTCCGATAAATTAATGAAATCTATAAAGTACAAGCCTGATACAAATCTGGAAAACGGATTGAAAATCATTTTTGATAAAATGAAAACCCGCGAAATTGTGGACCTGGAGTGATATTTTAATGCATCAACAAGTTATTTTTTTAATATCCGGTAATCGGTTACCAGTAATCGGTAAACGGTTGCAAAATGTTTCTACTTTAATAATCAATAATTTTAATATACATTTCATATTGTTCATTTTTCCGATTACCGACCGGTTACCGGTCACCGATTACTGATTACCACATTTATTGATTGCAGTTGTACAACTACATTATTCTGGCACTATCTTCCCGCAAGCTTATCAAGTGTTTCCAGTCTGTTTAATAATGTTGGATGTGAGTAATAAAAAAATACATATGCTTTGTGCGGATTAAGATTACTCAGATTATTTACAGATAATTTTTTTAAAGCAGATTGAAGATATTCTGCTTTGTACGTAATTCCTGCAAAAGCGTCGGCTTTATATTCATTGCTTCTAGAAATAATATTCATAGCCAAACCCATAACAGTTGATAATGGACTGTAAAGCATTCCAAACGCAAGGATTCCCATGTGAAAACTTTTTACTCCCGTGCCAAGTGCCTGCGAAAGCAAAGGATTATTTATAAATAACGATAAAATAAAAAGCATTAATCCGGTTTGAATAACGGAAGCAGAAATTGCGAAAAGTGTATGTTTCTTTTTATAATGCCCTACTTCGTGAGCAAGAACAGCAACAATTTCTTCTTTTGATAAATCATTTATAAGAGTATCAAAAAGAACGATTCTTTTTTTTGCACCCAATCCGCTGAAATATGCATTTGCTTTTGATGAACGCTTTGAACCGTCAATTTTAAAAATATTTTTTAATTTAAATCCGGTTTTATTTGCATATTCTTCAATTGCTGTTCTCAATTCCCCTTCTTCGAGCGGAGTTTGCTTATTAAATAAAGGAACTATTATGGAAGAATAAAACATTGTCATGAAAATCATAAATGCACAAACTGCAATCCATACATAAATCCAGAAATATTCTCCCGTGCTTTCATAAAACCAAACGATCAGCGATAACAAGCCTCCGCCAATAATTGCTCCAAGAAGCCACCCTTTTATTTTATCAAAAATATATGTTTTAACCGTAGTCTTATTAAACCCGAACTTTTCTTCAATAACAAAAATACTATATATTGAGAATGGGGTTCCTATGATATCAACTGCGATTCCGATTATTCCGAAAAAACCCATTGCAAGTAAAATGGGATTTTGAGTATATTGCCTCACAAATGAATCGATAAAAGCAAAACCTCCTAAAATCAGCATCAAAAGCATTAATGCAAGGTTTAAGGAATCAGTAAGAATTGAAAATCTTTGTTTTGTTTTATCATAATCCTGCGATTTTTTGTATTTATCTGCATCGTATATTCCTTTCAACTGTGCAGGCAATTCATTACTCCAGTTCTTGCTGTTCAGGTAATCAAGAATTCTTTCGAGAATGAAATCAAAAAGAAGGATTGCAATAATGATTAATAAAATAATTTTTGGTGTCATATTTTAAAAATTTGCCACAGATTCACAGATTATAAAAAGAGAAATTTATATAATTTTCATAGTTGGTACATCGTACTTCATACATCTTAATTCGTATATCTAAATTCGTAAATTAATCTGTGAATCTGTGGCTATTTTAATCTTTTCAAATTCCTTTTCCAGTTCCTCAAACCATTCCTTCCCATATTTTCTTATTAATGGTTTTTTCAGGAATTTAAAAACAGGAATATTTAATTTCTTTCCGTGTGCATGTGCTGACTTACAGATATGCCATTTTTCAAAGTTCACTGCATCATATTTTTTGTATTTTTTAATCCGCACAGGAAATAAATGACATGATATCGGTTTCTGAAAATTAATTTTTTTTTCTTTATATGCCTTTTCAATTGAACATTTTGAAATTCCTGATTCAATGTATACAAAAGCGCATTCTTTGCCGTTAATCAGGGCAGTTCCGAGTTCCCCGTTTTCATCATAACTAAAGACTCCGTTTTTCACAATTTCTTCAATTCCCCTTTTTGTCATGTATGGTTTTACTTTTTCAAAAATATCCTGAATAATTGAAACTTCTTCTTCTTCAAGAGGAGCGCCGGCTTCACCTTCTATGCAGCAAATGCCCTTGCATTCACTTAAATTGCAAACAAAAAGATTTTCAAACAGGTTATCTGAAACTATTGTATTATCAATAGGAATCATAATTTAATGGAAAATTGAGGATGGAAAATTGAAAATTTCATTTTTTACAATTAACGATTAGCAATTAACTTTTAACTTTTTTTCAGAATGCAGCCAGCAGCAAATTTATATCCTTGTAAGGAAGATTATAAGTTTCTCCTATATTTTTATCGGTTAAAATTCCGTTATAAACATAAACGCCGTGCCTGATACCCAAATCGGTTTTTATTACATTGTTGATTCCACCTTCTTCAGCAACATTGAGAATTATTGGCGTGAGGAAGTTACTCAAAGCATAAGAAGCAGTTCGCGAAACACGCGAAGGTATGTTGGGAACACAATAATGAATAACATCGTATTTTTCGAAAACGGGTTCTGAATGATTTGTTGTCCTTGATGTTTCAAAACATCCGCCTTTGTCGATACTCACGTCAACAATGACTGAACCGAATTTCATTTCTTTAACCATGTCTTCAGTAACAACACATGGAGTTCTGCCGTGCTGGTCGTGTAATGCTCCTATTACTACATCGGCAGCTTTCAGGGCTTTTGTTAATACTTTCGATTGAAGGATAGAAGTAAAAACTTTTGCTCCCAGATTATTCTGAAGACGTCTTAATTTATAAATATTATTATCAAAAACCTTAACGACAGCACCAAGTCCCATTGCAGCGCGGGCAGCAGATTCGCCTACTGTTCCTGCTCCGAGAATTACAACTTCAGTGGGTGTTATTCCTGCTATTCCTCCAACCATTAATCCTTTTCCACCGTGTATGTTACTTAGATATTCCGCAGCGATAAGAATAGATGTATTGCCTGCTATTTCGCTCATTGAACGAAGAAATGAAAACGAACCGGCTTTGTCCTGAATACGTTCTAAGGCAATTGCAGTGATTTTTTTCGAAATCATTTCTTTAAAATATTCACTGCTTAGATCTCCCACACTTATTGCCGAAAAAATAGTTTGTTTCCCTTTCATCAGTTTTATTTCATCGACTGAGGGCGGTGTAACTTTAAGTATTATATCGGCTTTCAGGACTTCTTCTTTTGAATAAGAAACAGTTGCTCCCGCTTCGCTGTATTTGTTATCGGGAAAATGAGCAGCTTCGCCGGCTTTTGTTTCAACCGTTACAGAATGCCCGTTGCTAATCAATAATCCAACTGCATCGGGAACCATCGCCACCCTGTTTTCCTGAAAAGTTGTTTCTTTTAAGATTCCTATGTGTAACTGTGTGTTTTGTTTTTTTACCTCGAGCATTTCTTCCTTCGGAAGCATTTTACCCGATTTCATTGAAAAAAATTCAGGATTGTGTATCGCCATAAAAACAGTTTAGAGTTTTCAGTTTAGGGTTTCCAGTTTAAAAAATATAACTAGTCCCACTTTTATTATTGCAAGCACAAATTTCGTGAAAAAATATGAAATTAACAAGTTTGGAAATAAAAAAGCCTCTGTAAATTTTAATTGCAGAAGCTTTTTTTATTAATTATTTTTTTCTAAAACTCCACTATCTTCTTAAATTCGATTTTGCCATTAACCCGAAGTTTTACTATATAAATTCCTCCTGTTAATCCAAAGTTTTTTGCTGAAAACAAATACCTGTATTCTCCGGCATTTTGCTCTTCGCTGCATATCTCTGCTATTTTCTTTCCAATGATGTCAAATACTTCAAGTTTTACATCCGATTTTTTGTTCAGCGAATATATTATTTGCGTTTGGTTTGTGTATGGGTTCGGATATACTTTAAATCCTGATGTTTCAGCAGGTTTGTTTTCTTTAATATTTATTGATTTGTCGCTTATTTTATTAATAACCGTGTTGGTTTTTACCGGTGCATTGTAATCGAAATAAATGTATGCAGTATTTTTTACTTCGTCATTGTCAGCAAGTGTTGTTAAAAGTGGTACTTTATATTTTACAAAACCATGACTTAACGGTTCGTTCACGTTGCTGTCCGGAAGAAGAATATTATCAAAAGTCCATTCAACAACGTTATCTGATTTAAATTTCCATGTACAGGGATGACTTGATGAAACCATTTCTATAAGAGGTATATTAAGTTTTTGACTAAGCGTATCCAGTATTCTTACCACAAATGCTGTATCATTTCCTGTATTCTGAAAATGTATTGTATAAATCATTTCCTGACCGCTAATAACTTTCTCCACAGGAATGTTACCAATCGGATTTACAACCTTTTCATTAGGGTCGAAAGAACCACGGACAATCTGTAATAATGTGTCGACGTTATTTTCAGGCGTTACATCCTGTGCTATCGGATTTACTTTTGCAGTAAACAAAAGCGCATCGTTAATTTTTAATTTTGTTGATAAAGTATATTTTATTGAAATATATTTTTCTTCCAGTGGATTCAGGTTTGAAAAATTCCATGTAAGTTTGGTATTGGTAATATTATCAGGTGTAATCGAACTGCTTTTGTATTCCAAACTATCGCTGTAATTTAATTCAACGCTTCCGCTTATAATTTCAGAACCGGCATTTTTGTATTTTAATTGATAATCTGCATCTCTGCCAGCCCTGACAATATTTGTAAGAGGAGTAAGGTAAATTTCCAAATCATTCATATCGGCAATAAAATGAACAGCAAAATTCTTTGCCGAGTCAGTGAGGTTTTTATCAGCAAAATGTCCGGTATATTCTAAAGGAGTAATGGTTGCATATTTTATCGGATTAGGAATAGTTATCTTGTAATCTCCTGTATCACTAAATATACGATAATTTCCGGAAGTGTCAGTTATTGATAATTTATAACCATAAAGATTTTTATCATTTTTTAAAATAATTCCCGGAAATCCTTTTTCATTTGCATCTTTAATTAAATTGTTGTTTAAATCATTAAATACAATTCCTTTAACTTTATTTGTATAATAAGCCGGATGCAAATTAGTAAACGGAACTGATAAATAAACGATATCACATTCATATCCTGATGGATGCGGATTACCAGAGCTTGGATTCAAAGAATGTCCGGGCAAATCGTCCTCCTGATAAATTAAACGCAAACTATCGGTTGTATTTTTTGCTACTGATGGAAAAACATAATCCCTTCCTTCGTCAAATGGTGTAATTTCAATAGCATCAGACCATGTTGCTCCATTGTCTGTTGACGTTATGCAAAATAAATGCCTGTATGGAACAGTGTCTGTTCCATAAATATGGAAAATAGATGGGTCAGCATCTGACATATGTTGAAATACCACATACAAATTTCCGCAGGCATCTATTGAACCTGAAGGCATTGATGTTCCTCCAACACCGAATCCCAGATTTATCCATCCCAAGTGATGAATACAATCCCAAATTCCGTTGCCGTTTCTTTCTACATAATGGTCATAAGGCCAGCAAAATTTACCGGATGTTTTTAAATCTCCGGTAATTGTTGGCATATCATCATTCCAGTATATAAGTCCACATTGTTGCGGAAAGTAATAAATATTGGCTGAACCAACTGCTGATTGATTAAATCTTGTAACGCCACCCCATACATGAACTTTGCCGCTGTTATCAACTAAAACAGAAAATGCGCCATCGAAACAAGGGATTGTATCTGTTGCGGGGACAGCAGTTGAATCGGGGTTAAAAGGAGCATAAGGAAATTTCCAGATTAAAGTTTTTGACCAGTTTGTGCCATTATCCGTTGATTTGAATAAATAAACGGAGTTATACCAGCCACCTTCAACAATTGCAACAGTATTTCCTTCGGCATCTATTGCATAATCTTCTGATATTGGTTTTTTGATTATTGTACTATCATAGCCCGGTATAACATCTGCATTTGTCCAATTTGTACCACCATTAGTTGACCTTACATAAAGCAGGGGCGTTAATACGCCACTTTTTTTTGAAGTTGTTGGAGTCATTGTACCTATAACATGAACGGTATTTTCATTCAGATCACCGATTGCAACTCTTGACCATTCCATTGGAAAGTTATTACTCAATTGCGACCAGTTACCTGATCCCAATGTTGTTCTTTGCATCATTTTTAGCACTAAATTAGTGCCATCATGAGCAACAACAATTTCGCTTCCATCATTATTTGTTGCTCCATAATTAGGCCATCCAACTTTTGAACTTTCAATACGAGTCATGTTGGATATAGGAGTTCCTATCGGATAAGGCGACCAGTTTCCACTTCCATCATTATAATTATACCCTGTTCCTCTGTCATTCCAAGGTATACCTGAATTTGCAAATGTCCATGTTGCAACAATATTTCCATTGGAAAGAACAAATAATCTTCTTCCCATTGAACGATTCGACTGAAGGTCGTATTTTGTTTTTCCAATTACAATTTCAGGTCCTACTGCATAATTTCCTGTAGTGGGATTAGAAGAAAGGACCGGACTATTTAAAATACTTTGGTCGGATATCGGTGCGGTATATCGAACCGACATTTTAGCACAATTATTTTTAGCAACTACTTTTGTTGCTTTTTGTCCAATGGAATTAAAACTAATTCCAATCAGCAATAAGAATAAAAGTTTTTTCATAAATATGGAATTTAAAAAAGATTAGATTAAATGCAAGTAATTACATCTGAATGGTTTAATTTTTCAAATATAATGATTTGAACTCTTAAAAGCAATAAAAAAGTATAGTTTTTTTGTCGGCTTGAAATAACATATTCTGATTTGTGAAGAATACTAAATGTACTTTAATTTATTTTGAAAAATTCTGTTTATTTTTTGATGGTATTATCGGCAGAATTATATTTTCCCTGCTCAATTTCGGGATGCCGTAGTTTTCCTCCTGTTAATGCTGTATTAAATGCAAGTATGCCTGCAAACAAAGAAAGAATAAAAACAACTAAAGTAAACTTTTGTAAAAGTTTGTCAGAAGTTTTTGAGTAGTAAAGTCCGATAAAAGAAATTATCGCAATAAACGATAATAAAATGAAAAAATAAAGCGCCATTGCTTCGTGTATTTCGGACATACCTTCGTGGTAACCCGGATAAGTGTACAGAATTTCTTCGGTGCCTTCGCCGGTGAAATATACTGGTATAGCAATTATGCCAATAAGAAAATAAAACCACAGAGACAACTTTTTTAACTCATTGCTTTTGCGCACAAACGCAATTATATTTAAAAGTAGTGCAAATCCAAGTCCTATAACAGGCAAATGGTTTAACATTAAGTGTAAACTTGCTTGGTTCATAAAAGTAAAGTTTAAAGTAAAAATAATTTATTTAAATGATATGAGGGCGTAAAAGTATTGTTTATAACCGCTAAGACGCTAAGGCGCAAAGAGAAAATATTTATTTTTAGTCTTTGCGTCTTTGCGACTCTGCGGTAAAATAATTATTTTCCAATTTTAAAATATCCTCATATAATAAAGTTAAAATCTCAATTTCAGACTAACAAAAAATTCACGTCCCGGTGCCGGCTGATAGCTGTTAAAATCAGGCGGATCGTTGGGTTCGGTAAATCCGAAATAATGCTCATCAAGAATATTTTTTGCAAAAAAGCTTATTTCATAATCAACCTTTTTCGAGCTGAAAGCATAACATAGGTTTGCACTGTAAATATTAAATCCCGGCACCCATGAATTTCGTTCGGTAGTTCCATATTCGTGAAATGTTTCATAAATAGAATCGTTCACCTGAACATACCATTTTGACTGATATTCGGTGTGAAGCGAAAGCGTTAAATTTTTATTTATTTTTAAAGAAACATCTGCATCAAGAATATGCTGAGGACACTGGGGAATGAAATGGTCTTTCATGCTGTCGGGAGAAACATATCTGAAATCGGAATAAGTGTAAGCAATTTCGAATAAAATACTTTTAACAGGAGAAAAAGATATAAAAGTTTCTATTCCCTGTCTTTTGCTTTTCCCCACATTGCCGTACACATCGGAAGTATTTCCCATCCATGCAACCCTGTAGCGGTAGAATTCATCTTTTGAATTCATTATAAAACCCGTAATGTCATAATGGAAATTTTTACCTGCATCGCCTCTTAATCCCAGCTCTTCACCTTGTGTTGAAGTAGGTTTTATTTTTGAATTAAATCCGCCCCAGCACGAAGGATTATTGAACAATTCATCGTTTGAAGGAGCTAAAAATCCCGTACCATAATTTGCGTAAACATTAGCTGATTTGCAAATATCATAAGCAACACCAAAACGATAAGTTGGTTTTTCATATTCCTTGCTGCCCGAAAGATTTAAAGTATCCTTATTCAGATTATCGTTTAACTGGTTATAGGTATAATCGTAGCGAACATTAAGAGTAGCGAAAAACTTTTTGGAAATATCAAGTTTATTAATAAAAAATATGCCCGCACTTTTCTGGTAAATAATTTCGTTTATCTGCATAACATTGCTGTCAAAGCAAGTTTTTGAGAAATGACTGTCAACTCTGTTTGTATCTTTACCGGCAACAGCAAAGTTGTGAATGTTCATGGATTCAAAAAAGTAATCTCCTCCTAAACTCATATTATTTCTGAGATTTTCTTTTCCGAAATGCAGGTTATATTGTGCTGAAACTCCCGGGTTGAAATATGGCCTGTAATCATCAGACCTGTTCGAAGTTTCCCTGTAACTGTTAAATCTGAAAAATCCTTTTAACTGAACATCCTGATTTTTGCAGATAGTGAATTTACCAATGGTAGCGGCTGTGAGCCGCTTTGTATGCTGGAATTCGTTCCATGGTATGGCGTCGGTATTTGCAGCCTGCGGACCAAATTTTTCATAACGGTCGAGATTTATACCTTCTGAATTCTGATTAAAGTAATTGGTGTACGCGAACAATTGTGTAATTTTTATTTTGTCGTTAGGAGTCCAGTTTATTTTTTCACTGAAATTATCTCCAAGAAATGCCTGATGTATCCTATAACCAAATCCCTGCATATGAGAGTATGAAATCCTGTAATTAATATTACCCTGGGTGCCGTCAATCTGTCCCAGAATTTTCCAGAAACCATATGAACCAGCGGATGCATAAAGCATTCCGCCAATGGGTTTTTCTCCGCCGTCATTGGTGATAATATTAACGATGCCTCCGTTTGCAGCGCCTCCGTATGTTGAAGCTGCAAGTCCTTTTACTACTTCAACTCTTTTGACAGTTTTCCAATCCACGTCGTAGAGGTCGGGGCAATATCCGCCGGGGTCATTAACAGGTATGCCGTCAATGAGCACCTGTATTCCCCTGAAACCGCGTTCCGATAACACTCCTTGCCCGCGCATATACAAATGAACTCTCGAGCCGCCGGTTCCGTTATCAACTTTAATACCGGGAACAAGCCGCAATGCTTCATCAGCAGCAATGGTTTTCTGAAAAGAATTTAATTGTTCACTTGTAACAACTGAAATTGAAGCTGGTATTTCTTTAAGAGGCACATCTGTTCTTACAGCATTAATAATAACGCTATTAAGTTTTATTGTGTCATTGATTTTAGATTCATTGCTTTTTGGTTTATCCTGTGTTTGGGATATAACCTTTATTGTAAAAGCAAGAACAATTATTATTATAAATAATGTTTTTGTTTTCATAAATAATTTTTATGATTAATAAATAAAACAGACTAATGCTTTAAATATAGCATCATGTCTTGATTTGACAGTTAAATAAAATCCGGTAAATTATTTTAACTCTTGGGCGGGGGAGATAAGTTATTTTTATATACTGATTTGTAGTCTATGGTGTAATTAAAATAACTAATAGATATTTCTTTTGTGATTCCTGCATTAATAATTTCTCCGAAAAAATAATTATTTATTCGTTTTTTGAAGTTGTTCGCTTTTTTGGATTTCCCGGTTTGCTCTTTTGTGTTTTTATCAAAATCTGTTATTAACTCTTTTTCTTTCCGGTCATTTATACAATAATAATAAATCGTATCAGCAGAAACTTCTGATTTAACAACATCATACATATTACCATCATATAAAAACTCTTTGTTTTTTTTTATCCATTTTATTTTTAATAAATTATTAAATGAAAACTTTAATACTACGAGTTTTTTATTATATGTGTTTAGATGTTTTTGTATTTCCTTTTTTATGTTTTCTTTAATCTGAAATTGCTCGACTTTAAAATTCAAATAATATCCATTAATACTATATGCAAAACCGCATATTAATATTATGGAAATCACTCTTTTCATTTGAAATAATTTATACAAAAGTAATAATTTTATTAAATACCTTCTGAAGTTTAAAACTTCAGAAGGTGTTAATTCACATTAGCATCAACAACCCTGATGACTGATAAATCATATAGTTCCCCGTAATGTAATTATTAAGTTTCTGCCCGGAGCACTTATTCCCGATGCAAAAACCCTGTAATGGTCATCAAGAATGTTTTCCAGTCCCACCTGCAATCCGATGAATTTATTAATCTGATATGAAGTTCTCAGATTAAAAGTGTACCATCTCGGACAACCATAAGTTGTTGCATATTGCAAATTATCTTCGCCGCTGCTGCTGTATTCACCCAAAACTTTAGCGCCGTTGTAACGCAGATAAAATTCACTTTTGAATTTTTTAATTTCGAGCTTGAATGAAGTCATGCCGTATATCGGAGGAATATGATCCAAATGGGATTTGTCTTCTTCAACTTCCCCATAAGTATAAGTGAGATTACTTAAAATTGAAAACTGAGTCGTTATTTGAGCTAATAATGAAGTTTGAAATCCGTAAATCAATGCTTCGCGCGCATTTGTATTTGCCTGTACCTGGCAAAGTTTACCATCATAAATTATTGAATCCTGTCCGTCGAATAAAAACGGACGTGCCACAATCGCATCTTTTATTATTGTATAAAATCCTGTTATTTCAAACTGGACAGTTTTATTAAAGACCTTTGCAATTGTTAAATCTTGGTTATATGCATAAGCAGGTTTTAAATCAGGATTCGGAACAATTAATAATTGTGATTTTCCTTTAGAATC
Organism: Bacteroidales bacterium; assembly: GCA_029004185.1. Lineage (GTDB taxonomy): Bacteria > Bacteroidota > Bacteroidia > Bacteroidales > JAHJDW01 > JAQUPB01. The sequence goes on from JAQUPB010000024.1 coordinate 11,548, forward strand.
ATTAACCTTTGTAAGATCATCAACATTGGGAGCAATAAAACCTGAAGAAAAATTATATGCAAATCTCCAGTCTTTGCCGGGCTGATATACCAAGCCAACAGAACCGTTTATTGCAGAGTTATCCTGTTTTATTTTTTTATTAAACGGGAATTTCATTATTGACATCATCGTATCGGTATATTCCGCATTAAGAACAATATTGCTATATCTTAATCCCTGTGTGAAAATAATTTGTTTTCCGATTTCCCAGTTGTGAGTTAAATAAGCTGCTGTTGTTTGATAAGTGCTGCCATTATCAGGATAACGCGAAGAAATCGTTATGCTTTTTACATCCGTAACAATATTTTTTGCGTAAGCAACAGAACCAACTTCATCATATAGTACTTCAGCCCCGTACCTCAGCTCATGTTTTTCTTTAATTTCTTTTTTAAAATCAATATTTAAAGAATATACGTCAACTGTTTCTTCTCTGAATTCTTTGCTAACAACATTGAATTTCCTTTGTATCCTGTCTTCGCTTATATTCTGATAAGCTCCAATAATACTCATATTGTCGTACAAACCTTTGTCTCTTTTAAAATTTGCCTGCAATGAGCCGAGTATTCTTGTCTGGGGTCCATAGTACCATTCTGCGTATGCTAATTTACCTGTTTTAATATCAATATCTGTTAATCTGTCGTAACGCGGAATGTCACTTGAATTTGACATTTGAATGTTTAAAACATAAAATGATTTTTCATTTGGTTTAAGCATGAATTTTTGTAAAACGTCATATTGTTTATATCCTGTGTTTTTCTGAATATCCGGATTAGGATTAACAACCATTGAGTCTTTCCCGTTTATTCTTTCGGCATAATACAAACACTTTCCCCATGTATTTCCGTAAACATTTGTGTAAAATGGATTATAAATGTGTCCCGAACGCAAATTACCTAAATCCTTGTATGAAAAACTTGTTAATGAGCCGATTTTTTTTCCTCCGATATTTATATTAAACCCTCCTGATTTTTCCTGATTTGCAGTTGAAAAACGGGTATATACATTTGTCTTGATATATGTTTTATCATCTGTTGAAAGTTGAGGGTTTTTAGTAAAGAAATGCATAACACCGCCAAGTGCATCACTTCCATAAATTACCGAACCCGGTCCGTAAAGTATTTCAACTTTTTCTAGAATTGAAGGGTCAACTGTAATTACATTCTGCAAATGACCGCTTCTGTATATTGCATTATTCATTCTCACTCCGTCAATAAAAAGAAGAACTTTGTTTGCTTCAAAACCTCTTATAACGGGACTGCTTCCACCCATCTGACTTTGCTGAACGAAAACATTTCCTGTTTGCTGCAGCAAATCACCTGATGTTTGAGGGTTTGTAAAAGCAATTTGCTTTGCAGAAATCACATCTATTTTATTTGGTAAATCGCTTTTTAATTCCTCCACTTTATTAGCCGATAAAACTACTTCACCAAGTTTTATCACATTATCAACAAGAAATATTTTGTTTGATGCATCAACAATTTGTTTTTTTGTGAGTTTAACGGTTTGATAGGAAACATGTGAAACCACTATAGTATCGGCATCATTAAACTGAGATATGTCGGCTCTTCCGATGTTATTTGTTTTTTGAACTTTTGTTTTTGCGATATCAGATAAACCCGCATCAGATATGGGTTGTAAATCTGATTTGTCAAGAACTCGTATGGTTTGTGAACTTGCGAATTGGTATACAAAACAAAATGCAATAATTATAAATATGTTTTTCATGATAATTTTATTTTTTATAATTAATGAATGTAATAATAAACTCTGCGTATTTAAATCATGTTAATTGAAAACACAGACTTTATTATTTAATAAAAAAAAGAAAAGCAATTAATTTAACATTTTGGAGGTGGCTTTATAACCTCGATATCGGGGACAAGAAGGGATTCTTCATATTTGAAAAAAATGCATTGTTGCAAATATGAACTATTTGAAGTAATAAAATTTTCGGGAGAAATGTATTTTGATGAAACAACTTTAAATATAAATTTTGGGAGTTGTTTGTTATTCGGTTTGCTGAAATCAGTTATTTGTTCAACAAATTCTTTGAATTCTGCAATTATATTTTCTTCTTTTGTATCGTTTATGCAATAAACAATAGCTGTATCGTCGGTAAATTCAACCTTTTTAATATCGTAAAGTTTATTGTTATATTTTATTTCATCTTTTTTTATTTTTATTTTATTGAAAATTGCAACCGGAATCTTTAATTTCTCGATTCTTTTATCAACATCGCATTTCTGTTCCCGTATTTCATTGCGTATAGTGTTTTGATTTGCTTTAAACAGAAAATAGTATCCGAAAAACTGGAAAAGAAAAACAAATAAAAATAATATATTTAAAAGTTTCTTCAATTTGGAATTATTTAGAAATCAAAAATATGAATAAAATTTAAAACAAAAAATGATGTAAGAACTAAAATGTATAAAATACGATAATTATCGTACTTCTTACCTCATATTTGTCACAAAAAGAGATTTTGGACAACTATTTTTTTATATTTGCACTCTTAAAAAATACATTGTAGTAAAGATGAAAGAAAAATACGCCGAATATAAATCACTCAACCTGCCCTCAATTGATAAGGAAATACTCAAATTCTGGGAAGAAAGTAGCGTATTTGAAAAAAGTGTTGAAACAAGAAAAGGGAAAAGGGAATTTGTTTTTTATGAAGGTCCTCCTTCAGCTAACGGACTTCCGGGAATACATCACGTCATGGCAAGGGCTATTAAAGATATTTTTTGCCGCTACCGTACACTGAAAGGATACCTCGTAAAACGAAAAGCAGGATGGGATACTCACGGATTGCCCATAGAAATTGCTGTTGAAAAAACACTTGGAATTACAAAAGATGATATTGGTAAAAAAATATCAATTGTTGATTACAACAATGCATGCCGTAAGGATGTTATGAAATACAAGGACAAGTGGGATGACATTACAATAAAGCTTGGATTCTGGCTCGATCTCGAAAATCCTTACATTACTTTTGATAATAAATATATCGAAACCGTTTGGTATTTGCTGAAAGAACTTTATAAAAAAGGACTTTTATATAAAGGTTATTCCATTCAGCCGTATTCGCCAGCCGCCGGAACTGGCTTAAGTACACACGAATTGAATCAGCCCGGATGTTATAAAAATGTTAAGGATACCACAATCGTTGCTCAGTTTAAAATTTTAAAAAATGAACATCCCCTGATTTCGGAATTATTTAAAAATCCTTTCGGTGATGTTTTCTTTTTGGCGTGGACGACTACTCCGTGGACTTTGCCTTCTAATACTGCACTTGCCGTTGGTAAAAATATTGATTATGTTGCTGTGAAAACTTTTAATCAGTATAATTTCAAACCTGTCACAGTTATTCTTGCAAAAGAGTTAATGAAAAATTTCTTTCCCGAAAAAAATGCAGAAATAAAATTTGAAGAATATCAGGAAGGACAAAAAGAAATTCCATACGAAATTATTGGCGGATACAAAGGAAGCAAACTTGACGGGATACGTTATGAACAATTAATGCCTTACGCTCAGCCTACTTATGGCGATGCTTTCAGGGTTGTAATCGGCGATTTTGTGTCTACAGAAGACGGAACAGGCATAGTTCATATTGCACCAAGCTTCGGCGCCGACGACTTTCGCATGAGCAAAATATACGGATTAGGCTCTCTCACTATGGTTGATAAGAAAGGAAAATTCATTGATGCAATGGGAGAATTTGCCGGAAAATTTGTGAAAAATGAATACAAGGAAATTTATGACCCTAAAGAAAAAACCATTGACGTTGATATTGCAATAAAATTAAAAGAAGAAAACAAAGCATTTAAAATAGAAAAATACGAACACTCATATCCTCACTGCTGGAGAACCGATAAGCCGATACTGTATTATCCTCTCGATTCGTGGTTTGTAAAAACAACCGCAATGAGAGAAAAAATGATGGAGTTGAATAATACGATAAACTGGAAACCTGAATCAACCGGCACAGGGCGCTTTGGCAACTGGCTCGAAAATATGGTTGACTGGAATTTATCGCGTTCACGTTATTGGGGAGTGCCTTTGCCTGTGTGGCGAAGCGAAAACGGCGAAGAAGAAATCTGCATCGGTTCGGTTGCCGAATTAAAAGAAGAAATTGAAAAGTCAATTAAAGCGGGATTTATGAAATCAAATCCTCTCGGGGATTTTGCTCCTGATGATTTTTCAAAAGAGAATTATAAAAAATTTGATCTGCACCGTCCCTTTGCCGATGAAATAATTCTTGTTTCCAAGTCAGGTAAAAAAATGCTCAGGGAGCTTGATTTGATTGATGTATGGTTCGACTCCGGCTCAATGCCTTATGCGCAATTTCATTATCCTTTTGAAAATAAAAATTTAAAAGAATATTTTCCTGCCGATTTTATTGCCGAAGGTGTTGACCAGACAAGAGGCTGGTTTTATACCCTGCATGCAATTGCCGCAATGGTATTCGGTTCGGTGGCTTATAAAACCGTTGTTTCAAACGGACTTGTTCTCGATAAAAACGGAAATAAAATGTCGAAACGATTGGGCAATGCCGTAAATCCTTTCGAAACAATTGAAAAATACGGCGCCGATGCCACACGCTGGTACATGATTACAAATGCACAGGTATGGGATAATCTCAAATTCGACATTGAAGGTATCGGAGAAATTCAGAGAAAATTCTTCGGCACACTTTATAATACTTATGCATTTTTTGCACTCTATGCAAACATTGATAATTTCAAATATACCGAAGAAGAAATTCCCGTTCAGGAACGTCCCGAAATTGACCAGTGGATTATTTCAACTTTGAATTCGCTGATAAAAGAAGTTGATGAAGCATATTTTAATTACGAAGCCACAAAAGCAGGCAGAGCAATACAGTATTTTCTTGATGAGCATCTGAGTAACTGGTATGTCCGCCTTTGCCGCAGACGCTTCTGGAAAGGCGATTACAGCAAAGATAAGATTGCCGCTTATCAGACTCTTTACAAATGCCTCGAAGTTGTTGCCCAACTTTCGTCCCCAATTGCACCATTCTTTATGGAAAGGATATTCTGCGACCTTAATGAAACAACCGGAAAACAAAATGTTGAATCAATTCATTTAACAGACTTTCCGGTATCCGATAAAAAACTTATCAATAAAGAACTTGAAGAAAAAATGGAAATAGCACAGAAGGTTTCTTCAATGGTGCTTTCATTGAGAAAAAAGGTCAACATAAGAGTAAGACAGCCACTGAGCAAAATTTTAATTCCTGCTACCGACAAAGGATTTATTAAAAAAATAAAATCTGTTGAAAATCTTGTGTTGTCCGAAACAAACTTAAAAGAGCTCGAAATAATTACCGACATAGGCGATAAGGTTGTTAAAAAAATAAAACCGAATTTCAAAACACTTGGACCAAAATTCGGAAAGCAAATGAAAGATATTGCCAATGCTGTAAATAATTTCAGCCAGGTTGAAATAAATAAAATCGAAACCGAAGGAAAATTTGAAATTAAAAATTTGAATATTGAAATTACATCCGAAGATGTTGAAATCACTACCGATGATATACCGGGCTGGCTCGTAACTAATGACGGCAGCATGACCGTTGCACTTGATATAACCATAACAGAAAAATTGCTTGAAGAAGGAATTGCACGTGAAATGGTTAACAGAATCCAGAACCTCAGAAAAGACAGCGGTTTTGACGTTACCGATAAGATAATTCTGAAAATAAAAAAACATGATAAAATAAATAGTGCAATTAAAAATAATTTATTGTATATTTGTACTGAAACTCTGACAGCTACGTTGGATTTGGTTGATACGCTTGATAAATCCGAGTCTGTTTTGTTGGAGATTGATGACAATACAGAAACACTAATATCTATAAAAAAAAATAAATAATCAGAAGATGAAAAAAAATCAGGAGAAACAGGAAAAGACCAGATATTCAGATCAGGAGCTTAAGGAATTCAAGAACATTATTTTGAAAAAACTTGAAGAAGCTCGTAATGATTTGCAGTTACTTGTTGAAAATTATACCTCGAAAAGCAACGATACGAATGATACTTCTCCTACTTTTAAAATCCTGGAAGAAGGGGCCCAGGTATTAAGCAAGGAAGAAAATGCACAATTGGCTGCCCGCCAGTCGAAATTTATAAAAGGACTTGAAGCGGCACTTGTAAGAATTGAAAATAAAACATACGGAGTCTGCAGGGTAACAGGAAAATTGATACCAAAAGAACGTTTAATGCTTGTTCCTCACGCTACTTTAAGCATGGAAGCTAAAAAAGAACAGTATAAAAATCAGGAAATAATTCCCGTAACAAATACAAGCGAAAGCGAAGAAGTAGAATAAACAAGACTTTCATGCAGAAGATAAAATTACTGTGGAAACCGGTTACAATTATTTTTCTTATTTTATTGTTTGACCAGATTTTTAAATTCTGGATAAAAACTCATTTCTACCTCGATGAAGAGGTAACTATCATCAAAAATTTCTTTTACCTTCATTTTACCGAGAACAACGGAATGGCATTCGGTTATGAATTCGGCGGAATATACGGAAAACTTATTCTCAGCACCGTAAGGGTAATTGCCGTAATTGCCATAGGATGGTATTTATATATTCTTTGCAAAAACAAAGCTTCCATGGGTTTGATTGTTGGGTTTGCACTTATTCTTGCAGGTGCTCTGGGAAATATTATTGACAGCTTGTTTTATGGATTGTTGTTCAGCCAAAGCACATATTTTCAGACAGCTGAATTTTTACCGGACGGCGGGGGATATGGAACTTTTCTGTACGGCAAAGTGGTTGATATGCTTTATTTTCCGGTAATAAAAGGAAATTTTCCCGGATGGTTTCCTTTCTGGAAGAATGAAATGTTTATTTTTTTCCGCCCTATTTTTAATATCTCCGACTCATCAATTACAATAGGCGTTATATATATGATTCTTTTCCAGAGGAAATTTTTTGTGCAGACAAAAAGTACGGAAAGTATCGTGGATAATGCTTCGGAAAACAAATAACTAAATATCAAAACTTATTTTATTCAAACTCATATAATATTGTCGGCCAATTATCACTTTCTCCTATCTGGTTAACTATTCTAAAGCTATACGGATATTTCATTAGTATAGTATATATATGTCTTTTAATAGCATTGCTTATTCCTGTAATTTCTTCATCTTTTTTGTTTTTCGCTTTGGTAATTTCAACTTCAATTAAATATTTTATTTTATTCTTTTTAAAATCATTATACAGCGAATCCGGAATCAAGCATTCAAATTCTTCATTAGTATTATAAAGACCGTCAATATTATTGGAAAATCCTATATTATTTCTTTTTAACAAATTTATTGAAGCAGTATCATTTTCAAAATCATAAATGCAGGTTCTGGAATTCTTACTATCAACTATAACCTGCAGAAACGGAGCAATTTTAATACTTAACTCCGGATTGGTCTTTAATAAGATATTATTTATTATATAATATGATTTATTGCCTTCTTTAAGTTTATCAATGGTTTCTTTAAAATCAAATTTCGGGAACCTTGAAATTCCATAAAACTTCCTGCCATTCCCGTATATAAACGACATGGATGGCTTGCGACAAGCAATTACAGCATCTTGGGGTAAATTTTTTGATGCCCATTCGCTCATTTTTAAATAATTTACCAGATTTGTTGTATAGCCATAGTATTTGTCACCATTTATATTCTTTCTCAGTATCGGGATATTATTGCTTGCATTTGTAAATGTTTGTTTCAATTCAAACAATATTAAAAACACAAATATTACGGGGATAAACCCTTTCAGAAAAGAGAACTTTTTTAGTTTGGACAATTCATACATAGCAAAGAAAAATATAAGAAATATGAATGGAACAAATATCAAAATCAATCTTGGTTGATCCCAAAGCGTCTGTATTACAATGAAAGTAACAACTAATGAAATGAACGAGTAAATTGAAAGAAACTTCAGATATTTATTTTTCCTAAAAGCAAAATAAAACGATATTAAAAGTATAATACAAGTTAAAACAGTAAGCAAGCCATTTGTAGTATCTGATTCTATTGGTTTTAACCCTAATATTTTGAATAGGTTTTTAGATAAATAAAGATTTGAATTATCAAAAAAACGGGTAATAAAGCCTGATATATCCTCTTGTCCCTTTAATTTATTATACGGATCTTTCATAAGTGTCGCACTGAATTGCCCTTCGTATCCTGTTTGCGAAAAGTTCCAATAAAGTTCTTTGTATAAAGAATAAGGAATTTGAAAAATTAAGTATGAACAAAAAGAATATATGGCATTCAGATAATTCTTATTGAGTAAAAAGAAAATCAAAACTGCAATTAAGAAGCTAATACCTATATTCTTGGTATTGCTTAATAAAAACATAAACAGACCAAATAAAAGCCACTTTTTCCAGTGTTTTTTGAAATCATTCTGGCTTTCTTTTGATTCATCCAGTAATTTGAAGAAATAAAAAACTGCTATTATCTGAATAAGCATATAGAATGCTTCATTGTACGTTGTGCTTGCATAAAAAAGAATAAAAGAATTTACCGACGTAAAAATTATTGTATAAAAAAGCAATGATGCGGGGACTTTATTTTTAAAAGTATGGTATAATAAAACCAAACATCCAATAGTAAAAAAATAAGATATGATTTTAAAAGCAAACACATTGATGCCGAAAATAAACATTGGCAAGCTGAGAAATATGGGATATAAAGAACCATGCCATGTCGGAAATCTTTCGCCCGACAGGAAATCTTTTGCGCTCACAATATAACCCGAATCATCTGCGCCTTCATCTATTTTCATATTGAACAATAAACCACCTAAAATAACTGTTGCAATTATTGCACTTATGAAAAATGTTTTACTGTGTTTTAAAAAGAAGTTATCTGTTTCTGCAAGGAAATCATCATTCACGGTAGTATTAGTCTTGTTTTTGGCAACAAACTTTTTATTATTTGCTTTTATGTTATTTTTGTCTTTTCTACTCATTCTATACTTTCAAAGAAACAAAATTAGAATTTTTGTAATATATTATGGTATATTTTAAAAAATAAGATAAAAAATAATAATTCTGAATATTTAAGGAATAAGGACATGGACAAACGAATTGAACATGAAATAAAACACGGAATATTTCTCGTAGAAAATGGAGCTGGAGAAATATGGAATTGGGAATCGCCTGCCGGAAAGCTACGCTGGGAAAGAAGAGTAAAGATGCTAACTAAGCATATCAGGCCTGAAGGAAAGGTTCTCGAGTTAGGGTGCGGAACGGGTTATTTTACCCGCGAAATAATTAAAACCGGAGCTTCTGTAACAGCTATTGATATTTCTCCTGATTTATTGGCGGTTGCCAAAAAAAACATTAATAATCCCGATATATCTTTTTGCGAAGAAAATGCTTATCAAATGACATTTCCTGATGGTTATTTTGATTTTGTGATTGGTAGTTCAGTATTGCATCATTTAGATATCGAAAAAGCTATTTCGGAAATTTATCGTGTATTAAAACCCAATGGATCGATAGCTTTTACTGAACCAAACATGATGAACCCTCAGATTGTTTTACAAAAAAATATTTCCTGGTTAAAACGAAAATTGGGAGATTCGCCGGATGAAACTGCTTTTTTCCGTTGGCCAATTATTCGATTATTTAAAAAATATAATTTCAGACAAATTGAGGTTATCCCATTTGATTTTTTACATCCGGCAATTCCTTCGAGATTAATTAAACCAATTTCAGCTATAGGTAATTTCATCGAAAAGGTTCCGTTTATTAAAGAAGTTGCTGGTTCTCTTTATATATACGCTGTTAAATAAAAACAGGAAAGATGTGCACGATAACTGTTAAAAAAATAGATTATGATTTCATACAAGAAGGGTTATACGAACAGCCACACACAACCCCCTTTTGCATTTAATGGCTTTTTCAATTCCTTCATTTGAATTATTTAAAATTATTTTAAGCCCTTTTATTTATATTTGCGTTCAAATGTCAAGTGGTTCTTGAAAAAATAAACTTTATTAGATGCTTAAAAATTATTTACATAGATTATTAAGAAAATATTTATCATTTTACATTAAAGGCTCAGAAAAAGTTTTGCAAATTAATTTTCCTGCCGAAAATTTAAACGAAAATAAAATTACACCTGATTTTGTAATATTAAATGGTAATATTCATTATGAAAAAGACATACAAAAGCATTTGGCAGAAGTTTATGCCTTAGCTTCTTCTGAAACCAGACTTATAATATTTTATTACAGTAATTTATGGAAGCCACTTATTAAACTATCCACGCTACTTGGTTTAAGAAACAAAACTCCTGAAGAAAATTGGGTTAGCCATGAAGATATTGAAAACTTATTAATTCTCACAGACTATGAAATTGTCAGGAAAGACCGCAAAATAATATTTCCTTTATACATTCCGTTAATAAGCAGTTTTTTTAATCGTTTACTTGCACCTTTACCATTTTTTAGAATATTTGCACTTGTAAATATTGTTATTGCAAGACCAATAAAAAATAATGCCGAAAAATTGAAAACCGTATCAGTTATTGTTCCCGCCAGAAATGAAGAAGGAAATATTGAAGAAATAGTTAAAAATTTGCCTAAGTTTAGTGATGATGATGAGCTGATATTTATTGAAGGTAATTCAACTGACAATACCCGGGATAAAATCAGAGAAGTTGCCGAAAAATATAAAAAAGAAAAAAACATTATTATAGCAAGTCAGGACGGAAAAGGTAAAGGAGACGCAATAAGAAAAGGATTCTCTCTTTCCACAAAAGATATACTGATGGTTTATGATGCCGACATGACAGTTCCTCCGGATAGTTTAACGAAATTCTATAATGCAATAATAAATAATAAAGGAGAATTTATAAATGGCAGCAGACTTGTTTATCCTTTAGAAAAGCAGGCAATGCGTTTTTTCAATATGATTGGCAATAAATTTTTCGCATTAAGTTTTTCTTTTTTAATCGGGCAAAGGTTTAAAGATACTTTATGCGGAACTAAAGTTATTTCACGAAATAATTATTTAAAATTATCGGCAAACAGAGGTTACTTTGGAAACTTTGACCCATTCGGTGACTTTGATTTAATATTCGGCGCAGCAAAGTTAGGTTTGAAAATCGTCGAAATTCCCATAAGGTACAAAGAGCGCGTATACGGAACAACAAATATTCAACGATGGAAACATGGAATGATATTGTTTGGAATGTTATTCTTTGCAATGAGAAAAATTAAGTTTTTGTAGTTTATGAATTTCATAAAATATGTCTAAAAAATAAACCAAAATAAATATCAAAGAAAAACACAAAATCCGGTTATATAAAAGAATATTTCAAGTACGAAAAAGACACTTTAATAAAACCTATCCTATCGCCTCTCTTATTTTTTCAGCAATTTCAGCGAATTCTTCTTTTGTGAGTTGTAGTTTGGGGTTTGCAAAGTTCATATTGCCCCCGCGATTTATAGGTATAAGATGTATGTGGGCATGAGGTACTTCAAGTCCTTCAACTATTACGCCAATTCTTTTGCATTTAATGGCTTTTTCTATTCCTTTCGATACCTTTTTTGTAAAAAGCAAAAACTCTTTATATAAATCATCTTCGATATTAAAAATATAATCAATTTCCCTTTTAATTATAACAAGAGTATGACCTTTTGTTAATGGGAATATGTCGAGAATTGCAATAAATTTGTCATCTTCAGCTACCTTGTAGCCGGGGATTTCATTATTTATGATTTTTGTAAAAATAGAGGGCATATTAGTTTTCAGTTTTCAGTTCACGGTTTTCAGTTTGTGATAACCATAGTTAATCGAAAATGAACCGGAAAAACAAATAACTATTAACGATTAACAATTAACTTGTTTATTTACTTATTTTAACTATTTCAAATTTAATTTTACCGGCGGGGGCATCCACTTCAACTTTATCGCCGACCTTTCTTCCGAGTAATGCTTTACCTATGGGTGAGTTTATTGCAATTTTCCCTGTTTTTAAATCAGCTTCGTTTTCCGAAACAAGGGTGTATTGCATTGTTTTTCTGTTTTTTGTATTTTTAATTGTAACAATAGACAGTATCATTGCCTTGGAAGTGCTTATTTTAGATTCATCAATTATTCTTGCATTACTTATAATTTCCTCGAGTTTTGAGATTTTCATTTCAAGCATACCCTGTGCATCTTTTGCGGCATCATATTCTGCATTTTCAGTTAAATCGCCTTTATCTCTGGCTTCAGCAATTTGTTTTGAAATCAAAGGTCTTTCAATACTTGTCAAACGCGTTAATTCTTCTTTAAGTCTTTTTAACCCTTCTGCGGTATAATAATTGACTTTTGCCATAATCAGAAAATTTAATAATGAATAGAATTAAAAAAGAATCCCGATAAATTCGGGACCCTTTCCCTTAAAAGCAACAAAATTAATACTTTAATTTGAATTTTACAAATTTATTCTTGCTCCGATACAATGTGAACCGTCAAAAGGATTTGTTGATCTGTAAGAATAGTCAAGTTCAAAAAATGAACCGCCTTTGTCTTTGTTCTTAGCATTTTCTTTGCCGCTGAGAGGAACCCTCAATGTAAAACCGGCAGCAGGACCTGTGAAAACTGTAGTTCTGCTATCTGTTTTGGTAATACCTTCTTCATACAAGTACCCAACTCTCAGCATAAAATATTTGCTGAAGCCGAATTCCAAGCCCCCGCTGTACTGGTCTTTTGTGAATGAATTTGAAGTAAAGTTTGCAGCAGGAGTTAACCTGTAGGTTTCGTTAATGTTTATATCATATGCAAAACCGATATTTATCAGAGAAGGGAGTTCGAAATCCTGTGAACGTTGTGAAATAGCCATTCCATATGATGTACCGGGAACATCACCTCTGAAAGTTAATCCATCTCCGCTGTACTTCATTCTTGTTCCCACGTTTTTCAGGGCGATTCCGAATTTAACATTATCGGTAGGACCGGTAACATATTGTATGCCGGCATCTATGGCAAGTCCCATTCCTTTCATATCGGAAATCTGTTCGGAAATTATCCTGAAATTAATTCCCCCGTAAATACTGTTGGAAAAAGCTTTTGCATAAGAGATACCGATATTTGTGAAAGTAGGAGAAAATTCACCGAGACCTCCCTCCGGCTGGTCAACGGTTGTAATCAAAATATTGCCGAAGTTCATAAGCATAACCCCAACGCCAAGAACGCCGGTTTTACCGACTTTCTGTGTTAAGCCGAAAGAATTTATATTGATGTCGCTTCCTTTTAGCCAAATGGTATGAGCAAATAATATTTCGGTTTTTTGTGTAAAAGCAGTACCTGCAATGTTCAGATACATTCCTTCCAAACCTCTTACACAACCGGTGTTTGCACCAGCCCATCCGGAACTTCTCGCCCATGGGTTAATTAATAATTCTCCGGCGCCTGCCTGACCTGCTCTGTCGGGATTTCCGGCTTTTACGGTATTGTGTGCCGAAAATACTACTAACCCGGCTATTGCAAATGATATTAATACTTTTTTCATATATGTTTTTTTTATTCTGTTAAATAATAAAAAATTTAAATATTAATTTATTAAAAATTTTCAAGGTCAAGCGGTCTTATTGCTCCGTACCATTTAATGGTCCTTTCGCAAACTCCGTCAATAGTTACGTGTATTATGTATAAACCACTGGCAATAGGAATACCTGCCGTATTTTTCAAATCCCAGTCAATAGATGTTTTTTCTTCATCTTTAACAAAATGCCTTACCAATATTCCGTTTATAGTATATATTGATATCTGACATTTTTGAGGCAGGTTTATTATTTTTATCCTGTTGTCCATCTGGCTTGTTTCATAACCCGAGTATCCGTAATAAGGATTTGGAACAACACCTATAAGGTCACAGGCAGATTTTGCAGTAGGCAGATCGTTTTTAGCTGTTGCTATATCCGATGTTGAAAAACGATAAGTAGGAAAATTATCATTTATAGGACCACTGCCGTAATTATAATATACCCTTGTTGAGTCAGCTCCACCATAAGTCCAGAGTTCAGATTCCCCGTTGCCTGACAAGGCATATTTCTTTTGGTAAGGTTTTATTACTCTCAGCCGGATTTTTACATCATTTGACAACCATTCCTGTCCTGATATTGCAAGAGGTATTCCAACCCACATTGCTGCTGCCAATACTACTGCAACACTATCATCAACCTTTGAACTTGGTTCGGCAAACTTGGCATATATCCATTTTCCGTAGTCGTATGAAGGACTTCTTGCCCATTTGTTTGGTTTTCCGGGTCCATTACTAACGTGTGTCTGATATTTGCTGTGCCCGAAAATATAAATATAGTGTTTTCCTCCAAATATAACAGGTGCATTAAGTCCAAGTTTTGCCAAAACATTTGAAGTAGGATTAAACAGCATGTCTCTGCCGTTATCGCTTATTTGCCATGAATCTTCGCCAAATGCAAGATTCAATCTTTCACCTGTTTCAACATTTATAACATAACCTGGGAACCATCCCATCCCTGTAGCGGATATAAAATTAGGACTGTTGGGGTCGTTACTTGGCGTGCTTGAAGGATCGGTATTGCCATTCTTGTCAACCGATTTATGCTTTCTTATTGAAAGCATATTGGCATTTCCTTCCGACAACGAATTATCGTCGCAGGTTTCAATTACAGGACATCTTGTCCATTTGCTTTTATCAGGTGTCAGAACAATATCCACACTGGCAAGGTTTTCCATTAAGTTTTTCGAAATAGAAGCTTGCTTTTTACGGAATTGAGGTCCTCCTGCATAAATCCACCCATCTTCAGAGTTATAATGTGAAGTAAGGTAATATGGTGCCCATGTTCCTCCGGAGAAAAAATATCCGTTGGAATAAATGCTTTGCTGTACTAATCTTTCATAAACTTGGTTCGGGTCGCCCGTATAATCCCAATCTCTCGGGTCACCATTTGCTGTCAAAGTACCACTTCTTATCCAGTTCAGCGAACCTGAAACTCCGTCAACATCGGGAACTCCGCCAAACCATTTTTTTGTACTATCAGCATAAGTTATGGATGACATTATTACTCCATTATTAAAATTGTTTATTATGTTTAAATTTCCCCAATGAAGATTATACTGATAAGCAGTAGTCCATGGATTTTGCTGAATAGTAACAGACAAACCGATTTCAGGAACTATCTGTTCGTTAGAAACTTTAATAGATTTATCAGAATTGTAAACTGCTCCTGTGGTTTCATTTATTAAATCCCACATTGAATGTTGAAGCGAGTCTTTATATGCAGTATTAACAAGATAATAAAGTGTGTCTGAATAGTGCTTTGCAGCAGAATCAGGAATTGTCCATTTTCTATATATTCTTGCATAAAAAGTATCCTTTACACTTTGAGGAATAGAGTTTTCATCTATTTTGAATTTCAGAAGGAATGATGCATCAACAACATTGAGCGGGTCAACAACCTTAATGGTTAAAGGGCCATAATTGTTTTTGTAAGTAGGCGTATAACAAATTGCAGGTTGTGTAATTCCGTATGGAGGTGATGATTTTGCAAGAATTTCATTTATTGATTCATCGGTCAGATCAAGGTTTAAATATCCATTGCCTTGTCCTTCTATTCTGGTAATTCTTGGTCCGTATCCATAATCTGCATTTTGAATTGTTCCGCCTGCTTCGGGTGCCGGTTTATGCGGTATTGCCGAATAAGGTGAAATTGATTTTCCTGTTGGGGTTTTTCTACCTGCAAGGTACGGTATTTTCTGACCATTAAGACCAGCACCGGTAACAGGATCCTGTTGTGTCGGGTCGGTTGAGTATTTTGCATATTCGTTAAATGCGTATGCAATAGCAACAAAATAGTATTTCTTATGATTAACGAGACGATCGTCGCCTGTGGCAAACCTATCGGTAAGTATTCTGAAAGAATGCCGTACTCCTTTATTTTCTCCGTTTACTTTTTCCTTAGGTACGTTTGAATTTAAGCTTAAATCCTGTTCATAATTAATTAATCTTGAAACACCATCTTTAATGTCACATTGTGCAATCAATCTTGCATAATCGGGGTCGCTAAGCTGAGAAACAGAAACAGATTGGTCTTTAACCTGATATATCTGGTATCCCTGAAAGTGGTATTTTGTATCATAACTTGTCGTCTGGGACTTTTTGAGATGAAATGTATCAGTACCTACTATTGTATCTTTCATATATTCATATACCAATTTTTCGGGTATCTGAGGATCCTTTTCTTCATATAATTCCTTGAAGTTATTTGAACCCATCGGATTGGCTAATGTTAATATCAATTCCCTGTCAAGTTCCTGAATTCCTAATTCGGGAGCATCGGGTCCGTCAACAACTTTAAAACAATTGTCAAACAACCTCTGGCACTTATCGTCAACAATTCTGAGAAGTTCAACTGAAGTCCAGTTATCACCCTGGGTTGCTCTTGCCCATGGAACACCAACTGTAATATAATTAACTGCACCGGGTTGAAGAGTAAAAGGACCTGAGGATTCCATGAATCTTCTGTCGTAAGGTACGTTGCCGCAATTTTTTTCTGTCCAAATACCGGAAGGACAACCTGAGCAATTCGGAACTTTTCCTCCTGTTCCCCAGTTGTACTGGTCGGTTTCACCCGGAAACATAAAATTTGCATCGGGACCGCAGGTACCATCGTGCCCGTTGCCTCCATATTGCATTCGCATTCCGTCCCTCCATATTCCTCTCATCATATTATATACTTCGGCAATATTAACAGGATCGCCGGTAGGACTGGTATTGTTATTGTGATAAAGAAATCTTTGCATGCCGAGACGTTCATTGTCAATAATACCGTCGCCAAAATTAACTCCATTTATGCCATTCCACGCAGGATCAGTAATTGCAGGAATGCTGGCAGGATTCCATGTGTCATCTAAGTTGTTATTGTCCATATAAGGACCCTGGAAGTAGTCAATGCCAACTGCCGGGGGAATTCCCGTATAAGCTAATGCTCCGCTTGCGGGAGTATCTTCAAGGTCGCCGTTATAAACATAACCCAAACCTCTTTTTACATCGCATCCGCAGAAGTCATCATAACCACCGCCAAGATCAGGATCAGCCCACTGGCAGAAATAAGTGTTTGTGAGGGTGTATGTAGAACGGTTAATTAATTGGTAATTATAAAAAGTCATATTGTTTATTTCATCATTTGTAGCAAAAGCAAATGCCTGTGCCCTTATTTCCATTCCGATTGGTTGCCCTTTCATTTCGGTGTGAATGTTTCCGTT
>JAQUPB010000025.1 GCA_029004185.1 Bacteroidales bacterium
TCCGATCTACTGATTTATCTGTAGATTCTGTTTCTCCAAAAGAAGGACATGCAACAGCTCTATATTTAGATGATTTCTTTGTAGTTTTATTTCCCTGTGCAAGGGGAACTTCAGACTTTGCAGTTTCATCCTGGTTACCTGCTCCTGCGCCCAAAGCGTCATAAGAATAATAATTTCTTCCGCCGAGATAAAATCCGAACCAATTCAGATTATCATATTTCCTTTCAGTGAAAGATGGATAAACATTCCACTTCTCATTATAAAAAACCGACTTCTCGGTTCCGAATGAATTTTCGCCTCTCCATGAGAAAAACGAGTAATAAGAAGGATAAATATTAAAATTCCAACTATGTGGCTTGAAAGCATCAAGCGAAGCATCATACATTGAAGCAAGCATTTCTGCCGCAAATTTTTCACCGTTTTTCCCTTTTATTTTTAATTTCCATTCTTCCTTTTGACCGGGTAAAAGTTTGTTCCGGAAAGTTTCATAGGTTATTTCCAGTTCTTTATTTGTATGAGGAACAGTTATTTTTTTATCGTGTTTGTAAACCCTGTTGTTTTTAACAAATGTGAAATGAACGAAAAAATCACCTCTGTAATCTTCGGTAATAGGGATTTCTATTAATTTCTGCTCTTCCGAAAAATTAAGCCATTCCTTTCTGATAATTTTCTTTTTGCTTTCAGTTTCGAAAAGAATATTTATATTTTTTTCTTTAGTTCCGATTATAAAAACTGCCTTTTCGCCCGGTTCGCCGCTGTTTTTAATTTCCGTGAACCAATCAGCTTTGTTTATGGGAATGGATTTTTCGGTTGAAGAATATATTATAAAATTACTTATATGCTCAACATCTTCACCATATTTATCTTTGGTTTTTAATTCCGCAACATATTGTCCTTGTTCAAATGTGCCAATGTTTTCAAGCTTCAGCAGCGAATCCTGTTTTGTGTCAAAATCAAAACTTAAAACTTTATTT
This sequence comes from Bacteroidales bacterium, assembly GCA_029004185.1. Classification (GTDB taxonomy): domain Bacteria; phylum Bacteroidota; class Bacteroidia; order Bacteroidales; family JAHJDW01; genus JAQUPB01. The sequence goes on from JAQUPB010000025.1 coordinate 975, forward strand.
CCTTTTTCCCATTTCGAAATATTATTTTCATCATCATAAATGTCATTTGGAAAATAAGAATAAAACTCATCTTTTGTCATAATAAATTTATCAGGTCTGTTCCATTTGCGTTCCCTGAAAATTCTGTCGGGTTGTTTGAGTTTGTAAATTGAAATATTACCTTTTGAAGACTCTTGTTCTCCGTTTAAATTCGTTGTTGTTATTTTAAATTCTTTTTTTGTTTTGTCGCTTTTATCAATCATTGCGGGAATTTCAACTTTTGCAATCAGCGATTTATAACTTACCGATATGCTAACTTCAGAAGAATGCGTTTCGCCGTTAATATCGGTTACATCGGCATAAACTTTAAAATCAAACTGCGGGTTTCTTTTTTTGTCAATGCTGAGGTCGGGTATTGCTAAAAAGTTAATTGTAAATTCACCATTTTCATTTGTATTTGTTGTTCCGTTTGCAATTTCCATTTCATCGGAATCATAAGGGACATAATCATATCGGTAATTCCAGTAATACGGAAAATATGTGTTTCTAACAACTCTGAATTTTACAAGCGCATTGTCAACATTGGAGCCGGCATAAGCTTTTGCATTTCCTTTAACTGTGATGGATTCGCCAAGTTTATAGCTTCCTTTCACAGGTTGAAAAGAAACTTCAAACTTCGGTCTTTTATATTCCTCAACTGAAAAATAAACAAGACCGTTTTCATTGGCAATGTGCATCAGTCCGGTCAAAGCCGATAAGGGAGCAGTAAAACTCCCGCCAAAAGTTCCATACTCATTTGTTACAAGATCCGCTTCGGAAATTTTCTGATAATTGACATCATAAAATGTGACTTTAGTTTTATGATTCGTTTTTATTGTTACTTTTTCTCCTTTTGTTTCGAGAACTATTCCTTTATAATAAACAATCTGGCCGGGACGATATATTGCCCTGTCGGTATATAGTATGGTATTTATGCGGGTAATACTATCGGACTTATAATTGCTTTTATATTGGTAAAAATTATAATCACTGTATAATTTGTCATCACCTTTTGAGAATTCGATATAAAAATTTCTGCTGTTATCGGAAGGCGGTATATCAAGATATCCCTCATCATTTGAAGTATATGTTTCTCCCTTTTCATATTCGTATTCGTAAGTTTTGTAATTGAAGCTCTGATAATAAACCTCTGCTTTTACTTGTTTTAGTGATGTTCCGGCTGTCCTGTCGAGCAAATAAAATTCATTTCCGCCATCAGTATTTTTCCTGTTTATATAACTTATATCTGAAACCCAGATGCTGCTTACTCCGACAGCATTGTTTTTAATATTAAAAATTTTATTTGTACCGGCTAAAATCACATAAAATCCTGCAGGTAATTCGGGTATTTTCATTTCAACAGAATGTGTCTGAAAATCTTTATCGTCAGGGAGTTTTATACTCCATTCCTTAAATACTTTTTCCTTTAAGTATTTTTCAACAAATTCAACACCACTTGTTTTCCTTGAAATTCTTTTATAATCGCCGGGTTCTGTTTTTATTATCCTGAAAAATATTTCAGGAACATTTTTATATGAAACATAAGCAAGGGAAGGTTTGTCGGGCGAAATAACATCATCAGTAATTAATTCCAGATTTTTCGTGAGAATAACTGCCAGCAAATATCTGCATTTGGCAGCACCTTCAGAATCGGGATATTTTTTAACTGCTGTTTCGCAAATTTCAGATGCTTTTTTAAAATCCCATTTATTTTCTTCGGATTTCAAAGGATTATATAGCTCACCCTTACCTCTGTAAAAATCAGCAATTTCGTAAGAAATGCCTGTCGAAGAAGGATTCCCCGAAAACTGCTTTTCAAGAGATACAATAGAATTAAGGTAAAGGCTGTCTTTATTTTTAATTACAGAATGTGAGTAAATAAATTTCAATCTCTTTAAATCGGCATCAATCAATGCATTTGGGTCAGTGTCTTTCAGACGAAATTTGAGCAAATCCCGAAAAATCAAAACAGCATGATACTTCATCGAAGAAGTATCTTTAGTCACAAACTTTTCATTTATAAATTTTTCATTCGGCAAAAAATAATTTTCATTATCAAGTTCGAATTTGTATGCCGGCTTTATTAAATCCGGTTCTTCACTTATGAAAAAATCAACAGCGCGATGGGCAATAAAATCATAAAGCGTCGGTCTGAATTTCTTTGAATCCTTTTCTGCAATAAGAACTATGTCGTATATATTTAATTGAACCTTCTTCAGCTCATCAGGATTTCCGAGAGATAATTTATAATTTAATATCACTTCTTCGGTGATTTTCTTCAAATCCCATGTTTCAATATCATCCTGACTGAAATTTACGGTCGTAGTTCGGTTTTCAAATATAAACCTGTTGGTTTGATAATAATTCCAGTAAACTTCCGCCAGTATCGAATGCAGAACCTGTTTTAGAGGGAAAGAACTTTGTGCACATTCACTTTTCAATTCTTTGATTGCAGTGACAAAGAATTTCTCATCAGTTTCCGATTCAAATTTCATTTTATGTATTACCGCTTTTACAAATTCAGGAGCATTTTTCTCCTGTTTCGACATTTTGTAAATTACCATTACTACATCCAAAGCTGATTTCGTGAGTCCCTTTTTTGAAAGAGAATCTACTTTTTTCCAAAGTTTTTCGTATTTGGGATTTTCGGGAACCGGATTTGAAAAAACCGTACAGGCAGCGACTGTGAATACGGTAAATAGAAGAAATATTTTCTTGATCATTTGTTGTTTTTTTATTGTATTTATCACAAATGTATCAAATATCAAAAATTCAGCCAATTTTATTTTTATGAATATGAAGTATTTGGTTTATTTAATATTTATTTCAATATTTGTAACCAATTGCAAAACTTTAATATTTGTGAAATATCCATGCAAATGGAAAAGTTTGCACAAACTGTAAATGATTAAATGAGTAGTGCAATATGCAATAAAGAAAAGCATGGATATTCACGAGCAGGTTGTGCGGCTGACATTTGAGGGAGCGAGTAACTAAAAAAGCAAAAATATTTTAGTTGGTTAACAAAGAGAATATTAAAGTATAAGTAACCCTTAAAATTTAAACACATGAAGAATTTCGAGATGAATCCTAATCTTTTGGAAAAAACTCTCGGTAAAACCAAGAGCGAGTTCACAAAAAATGATATAATTAATTTCATTGAAAAAAATGGAGTTAAAATGGTTAATTTCAAGTATGTTGGCGGAGATGGAAAATTGAAAACACTTAATTTTATTATTAGCGGCAAGAAACATCTTGAAGAATTGCTTACTACCGGAGAGAGGGTTGATGGTTCGAGTTTGTTTCCGTATGTTGAGGCAAGTTCGAGCGATTTATATGTTGTACCCCGTTACAGTTCCGCATTTATAAATCCTTTTAATGAAATCCCGACAGTAGAGTTGTTATGTTCTTATTTCGATAAAGACGGAAAGCCTCTTGCAAGCTCATCGGAATATATTTTAAGAAAAGCGCATGAATCACTTCGGAAGAGCACCGGTTATACGCTTCAGGCAATGGGAGAGCTTGAATATTATGTTATTTCGCAAAAAGATTCAAATTTTATGGCGGTTGACCAGAAAGGATATCATGAATCCATGCCTTTTGCAAAGTCGGAAAAATTCAGGTGTGAAGCTATGCAGGCAATTGCTCAGGTCGGAGGATTAATAAAATATGGACACTCGGAAGTAGGAAATTTTATCCAGGATAATATTTCCTATGAACAAAATGAAATTGAATTTACTCCTACAAATCTTGAAGATGCTGCAGACAGCCTTTTGCTGGCAAAATGGATCATAAGAATGCTTGCCCACAAACACGGCGTAACGGTTAGTTTTGCTCCAAAAATCACAGTCGGCAAAGCAGGCAGCGGTTTGCACATTCATTTCAGACTTGTAAAAGAAGGTAAAAACCTGATGATAGAAAACGATAAACTCAGTGATATTGCAAAAAAATCCATTGCGGGAATTCTGGATTTATCAGCTTCTTTAACAGCCTTTGGTAACACTATTCCGACGTCATATTTGAGATTGGTGCCTCATCAGGAAGCACCGACTGCAATATGCTGGGGCGACAGAAACCGTTCTGTTCTTGTAAGAGTTCCTCTCGGATGGCTTGGTGAAGCAAATGAAATGATTAAAATTGCAAATCCACAGGATAAAAGCGAAACGGGGGACATTATGAATAAACAAACCGTTGAATTCCGCTGTCCCGATGGTTCGGCAGATATTTATCTTTTGCTTGCAGGACTTACAGTTGCAATCAAACATGGTATTGAAATGAAAGATTCCCTGAAACTTGCGGAACAACTTTATGTTAATGTCAACATATTCAAAGATGAGAATGCTGATGTTGCCAAAAAATTAAAGACCCTGCCTGTTTGCTGTTTCGATTCTGCCGACTGTTTGAATGAACAACGTGAAATTTATCAGAAGGAAAATATATTTACCAAAGGCACAATTGACGGTATAATAAAGAAACTCAAATCTTTTGATGATAAGAAATTAAGTGAAAGATTGCACGGAAATACGGAAGAAACCAGAAAAATTGTAGATGCTAATTTACATTGTGGTTAGAGAGTTGCGAAAGCAAAGCATAGTTGTTCTTATAAAACTTCATAATTTTTCAGCATTAATCTGCGACTGATTTTTTTTATTTAAGATTATCTTCTTCAAACCATTCAGCAAACGAAGTGGAAGTTTCGCATAGTTTCAAACTGTGAAGAGAAATATTTTTCGGGATAAGTTGTTTTATACGGAATGCAAAGTCAGTCAAAAGGTTTTCACATGTAGGTTGGAAATCAACCAAAATTATATTACTAAACATTTCGCTTGTTTTAAAGACATCGTCTTGGTTTGCTTTTTCGTTTAGTACAAGTGCATGGTCGAATTTTTCAACAATTTCTTTTTGTATTAAATTTTTTAATGCGGAGAAATCAAATACCATTCCGTCTTTCGGGGATTTCTTGTCGGCTTCGGGTTCGCCTTTTATGGTAACAAATAATTTATATGAATGTCCGTGAATATTGCGGCATAATCCGTCATAACCTGCAAGGGCATGAGCCATTTCGAATTCAAATTTTTTTGTAATTCTTATTATCGCCACTGAAGAGTTTATTTTAAATTAAAAAAACATTTCTCGCAAAGTTCGCAAAGAAATAACATAAAGAAAATATATACTTTGCGATCTCTGCGGAGTTCAACTTTGCGGTCTTTGCGTGAAACATATTTGATTGAATATAAATTAATGAATGAAATACCGGGTTGAATTTTAAACAACTTCTTTATTATTTTGAAATAATGAAATTTTCTTTGTCGGTAATCTTTTCGCAATAGTGACAAAGTAATTTTACCTGAACCTTATCAATAACTGTGAATTTTGTAGTGATATTTTCGGTATTGGTAATGCAATTCGGATTAAAACATTTTACTATGGCTTCGATTTTTTCGGGTGGAGTAACTGTGGTTTTTTCAATGATCTGATAATCCTTGATTTTTATAAGAGTGGCTTTGGGAGCAAAAAGAGCAATTTTATTAATTTCATCTTTTTCGAAATATTTGTTTTTCATTTTTATAATTCCTTTCAGCCCGAGCTTTTTGCTTTCAAGGTTTGTTCCGAATAATATCTGGTTATCAAAAGTGTCGAGGTTCAAAATTTTGATAACATTGAAAACATTTTCAGAAGGAATGTGATCTATCACAGTTCCGTTGTCAATGGCTTTTACTACAAATTCTTTCATTTAAAAAACTTTTAAAAGGTGATTAATTAATTTTTTCTTACGACTTAAGACTTGTGTCTTACGACTATTTCTAAATTTACTTCACTCCTAAAATAAGCGACATCAAAGCTTGTCTGACATACACACCATTCATCGCCTGCTGAAAATAATATGCTTTTATGCTGTCGTCAACGTCTTCACTTATTTCATTTACGCGCGGCATAGGATGCAGGATTCTCAGATTTTCTTTTGTATCTTCAAGCATGTCATTTTTTAAAACATAAGAATTTTTAATTTTCTCATATTCTATAGGGTCGGAAAATCTTTCTTTCTGAATACGCGTCATATAAAGGATGTCAACTTTTTTAATAACATCTTCAATTTTTGTGTATTCAAAATATTTCTGTTTTCTTTCTTTTATGTGAAACTTAACTGAATCTGGCAACTTCAATTCCACAGGCGATACAAAATGAAAAGTGCAGCTGAAGTTGCAGAGAGCCATTACAAGTGAATGAACAGTTCTTCCGTATTTCAAATCTCCCACAAAAGCTACATTCAGTTCATCAAGTTTTCCCTGTGTTTGATTTATCGTAAACAGGTCGAGCAGGGTTTGTGTCGGGTGCTGGTTTGCTCCGTCGCCGGCATTTATCACAGGCACTGATGATACTTCACTTGCAAAGCGCGCACTTCCTTCTTTCGGATGCCTTATGACAATGAGGTCGGAATAATTGCTTATGGTTTTAATAGTGTCACGAAAGGACTCACCTTTTTGAAGACTCGAAGAAGTTACGTCTGAAACGCCTATTATTTTACCTCCAAGTCGCGAAACCGCCGATTCAAAACTTAGTCTTGTCCTTGTTGACGGCTCGAAAAATAAAGTTGCTACAACTTTTTCTTTCAAAATATCCTGCACCGGATTTTTTTCAAATGATTGTGCGAGTTCCAGAACCTGCAACTGCTCTTCTTTTGTGAAGTCGTTTATCGAAACTAAACTTCTGCTTTTTAAACTCATTTTTGTTATTTTTAGAATTATTGTCAAAAAAAAAAGTGGCTAAATATAGCCACTTTTTTTTATTTCTTAAATTTTATTTTTTGTTTTATCAGAAATTCGGAAACAATATCATCTAAATCAGGTTTTCCTATTTCCTGCAATTCATAGCTTACTCTTGTGCTTGGCTTGTTTATTTTTAAAATCCTGTTCAAATCAATAGGTGTTGCAATTATTACAGAATCAGCATTTGATTTATTTATTGTTGTTTCAAGGTCTTTTATTTGCTGTTGTCCGTAACCCATTGCAGGAAGTACTGTTCCGATATTAGGATAAATCCTGAATGTTTCGGCAAGTTTTCCTGTAACAAAAGGTCGCGGGTCAATAATTTCTTTTGCTCCGAATTTTCTTGCTGCAACAATGCCTGCACCTATTTTCATTCCTCCGTGTGTTAAAGTAGGACCATCTTCAATTACCAGAACTTTTTTTCCTCTGATAAGTTGTGGTTTTTCTACTGAAATAGGCGATGCTCCGTCAACAACAAGGGCTTGTGGATTTACTTTAGCAACATTTTCTCTCACAATGTTTATGCTGTCCGCATCGGCGCTGTCAATTTTATTTATTACAACAACATCTGCCATACGCAAAGTGAGTTCTCCCGGATAATACAATAGTTCATGCCCAGGTCTGTGAGGGTCGACAACAGTAATAGTTAAATCGGGTTTGTAAAATGAAAAATCATTATTTCCGCCGTCCCATAAAATTATGTCGGCTTCTTTCTCTGCCTGACGTAAAATTGCTTCATAATCAACACCGGCATAAATTATATTTCCGCGAATAACATGCGGTTCATATTCTTCCATTTCTTCAATGGTGCAATTATGCTTTTTTAAATCTTCGACTTTTGCATAACGCTGAACTTTTTGTTTTGCAATGTCTCCATAAGGCATAGGATGACGGACAGCAACAACCTTCAACCCTTTAGACATAAGAATTTCGATAACTCTTCTTGATGTCTGGCTTTTTCCGCATCCCGTTCTCACGGCACCAACCGATATTACCGGCTTAGTGCTTTTCAATTGAGTTTCCCGCGGACCAAGTAAAATAAAATTTGCACCCGCATGATTTACAATTGAACTTACATGCATGACATGATTATAAGGCACATCACTGTATGAAAAAATACAATCGTCAATTTTTAACTTTTTAATCAGTTCAGGTAAAAATTTTTCGTCATAAATCGGTATGCCTTTAGGATAAAGCTTTCCCGAAAGTTCAACAGGATATCTCCTGTCATTAATGTCTGGTATCTGAGCTGCTGTGAATGCCAAGACATTATAATCGACATTCGACCTGAAATAAGTATTGAAATTGTGAAAATCTCTGCCGGCAGCTCCAATAATAATTACATTTCTTTTTGCCATAACATTAATTTTATTTTAAAAAATTCAGGCAAATTTAAGAGTTTAAGTGTTATTTGCAACCGCTTTGGAAAATATTTTTTTTAAAGCATAAATATTATCGGTATATTCAATGGGGTTTAATATTTATGCAGCTTCCGGCTAAATAAAAAAAGCTGCCCGATTTTTTCAGGCAGCTTTTTTGTATTCTGATTTATAGTTAATCTTTAACTAACTTTTGTGTAAACACTTTTTCTTCGGCTTCAATTTTTACTATGTAAATACCTTTTGCAATGTCTGAAGTATTCAACTTCATTTGGTTTATTCCGCTTGCACCGCTGTAATTAAATGAAATTACTTTTTGCCCCATCAAATTAATCACACTAATATTTATTATTGCAGGCTTTGATAAACTGTAAGAAATGTTAGTATAGTCGTTTGCAGGGTTTGGATACAGAGTTGCATTACTTACGGGTTTATTTTTTTCAGGTACTGATAATAAATCGGCGACAGGCACTGCCAGATATACTATGTCATTTTCATAACCGTTTGGGTGAGGATTAGCGGAACTTGGATTTAATGAATTACCGGGTAAATCGTCTTCCTGATAGATTAATCTCAAACTGTCGGTTGTATTTTTTGCTACTGCAGGATAAACAAATTCTCTTCCTTCATCGAATGGTGTTATTTCAAATGCATCTGACCAGTTTGTTCCGCCATCGGTTGAGCTGATGCAGAACAAATGCCTGTATGGAACAGTATCAACACCATAAACATGAAATGTAGCCGGGTCAGCATCGGACATATGCTGAAATACAACAAATAAATTGCCGCTTGCATCAATTGAGCCCGATTGCATTGAAGTTCCGCCAACATTATATCCCATTTTTACATAGTTTGAATAATATGTGCAATCCCATATTCCGTTGCCATTTCTTTCAACATAATTATCAAATGGCCAGCAAAAATTTGGGCAAAGATCCAGGGCGCCTGTAATTGTATTCATGGCATCGTTCCAGTATATCATGCCGCAAGTTGCAGGATAATAATACCAATTCGGAGCTACTGTTTCGTTAACTCTTGTTACACCACCCCATACATGAACTCTACCTGTGTTATCAATTAAAACTGAAAGTGAACCATCGAAGCATGGAACTGTGTCGGCATATGATGTGGAATCAGGATTCATAACCGCATGAGGAAAATTCCAGATTAATTTATTTGACCAGTTATTCCCATTATCGGTAGATTTGAATAAATAAACCGAATTAAACATTCCTCCCATAACAACTGCCACATTATCTCCGTTTGCATCTATAGCATACTGTTCACTCCACATTTTTTTAAATTTTGTGCTATCCTCGCCGGGTAGTGTTACTGCGATTTTATCCCAGTTTGCTCCTCCGTCTGTTGACCTTGAATACAAAACAGCATCATATATTCCGCCGGCTTTTGATCCTGCAGGTCTTATTCTGCCTAGTGCATGTACGGTGTTTTTAGCTGTTCCTCCGGTTGCAACTCTTGCCCAAATCACGCTGTGAGTTGAAAGAGGAGTTTCGGCCCAGTTGCCTGTTCCCATTGTTGCTCTTGATAACAAATTGAAAGTGGCACTGCTGTTGTGAGCAATAATAATTTCGCTTCCGTCGTTGTTAGTTGCTCCGAAACTTGGCCAATATGTTGGTCCACTTTCGATGCGAAGCATCCCGGTGATAGGTGTTCCCACAGGATAAGGCGACCATGTTCCACCGCTTATTCTTAAGTTATAACCGGCACCTCTGTCAGTATAAGGTGTTCCGGAATTTGCAAATGTCCATGTAGCCGCTGCTTTTCCATTGGAAAGATAAGTCAGCCTTCTTGCCATTGAAGTATTTGTCTGAATATCGTACTTTGTTTTTCCGATTATTATTTCCGGTCCCGATGTGCGGTTTCGTGTGCTTTCGTTTGACGGAAGAACCGGTCCTGTTGGTAAAATTTCTTTGTCGCCAACAGGTTCTGTAACGAGTACCGACATGTTTGTCAGGTTACTGTTTGTGATTTTTGTTGCCTTTTGCCCGAAGGAATAATAACATATTCCAACTGCAATAATAATTAGTAAATTTTTTCTCATTTGTTTAAGTTTTAGCTTGTTAATAAATAAATGGTCTGTTATTTATTGCATAATATTATAGAAATGCAAAAATAAGATAATTTTAAAAAAAATAAAATTTTTTTGTATCTGTGAATCTGTGGCTGATTTTTATTTTGAATTTATTTTACCGGAATATTTTTTAACACCTCTAATAACAAAACCCAGAAATTGTTTACACTTTTAATTTCAAGTTTTTCATCGGGCGAATGTACGTCACGCATTGTAGGCCCGAAAGAAATCATGTCCATGGAGGGATATTTTTCTCCTATAACTCCGCATTCCAGACCTGCGTGAATTGCCAGTATTTTCGGTTCGTACTTCAAAACTTTTTTAAATGAAGTTTTTGTTACGTTAAGAATTTCTGATTTTGTGTTTGGTTTCCAGCCCGGATACCCTTCGCCCTGTTCTACTTTTGCATTTGACAATCTGAATGCAGATTCAACCATATCAGCAATGTTTTGTTTTGAGCTTTCGACAGAACTTCTCTGACTTGCAACAATTTTTATTTCGCCGTCAGAAATTTTGACTATTGCAAGATTTGTTGATGTTTCCACCAATCCCGGAATATCTGCACTCATCGCAATTACTCCGTTAGGACAAGCATACAATGAATTCAATAAATTATTTTGTGTTTTTAAATCAATAACCTGAGCAGGATTATTGCAGGATATACAACTAACTTCAACCTTGCTGTCGGTTACGGAAAATTCATCTTTTATAATTTTATTATACTTTGTAACATATTCGGTGAATTTATTTTTTTCGTTTTCAGGAACTGCAATTATTGCAAATGCTTCGCGTGGTATTGCATTATGCAGGTTACCTCCTTCGATATTTGAAATTCTTATTTTATGCAAATTGGAAGCATTCCATAATAGTCTGTTTAGAATTTTAATTGAATTTCCCCTGCCTAAATGAATATCTCCGCCCGAATGCCCGCCCTGCAAACCTGTTACACTTATATTAAAGGCAATACAACCTAGAGGAAACGGCTCTTTGCTGTAATTCATTTTTACTGAAGTTTGTTTTCCTCCTGCACATCCTATGAAAATCTGATCTTCGTCCTCCGAGTCTAGATTTAATAAAATCGTTCCTTTTAAAAAATCCGGTTTCAAACTGAAAGCACCTGTCAATCCTGTTTCTTCATCAACGGTGAACAAACATTCTATTGGTCCGTGTTCAATATCGTTCGAAGCTAAAACAGCTAAACTTGCGGCAACACCAATGCCATTATCGGCGCCAAGTGTTGTTCCTTTTGCTTTTAACCATTCGCCATCAATATGTAAAACAATCGGGTCGGTTTCAAAATTGTGCTGAACATTACTGTTTTTTTCACAAACCATGTCAACATGACTTTGCAAAACAACGGTTTTATAATTCTCTTTTCCTTTGGAAGCAGGTTTCCTGATAACAACATTTCCGGCATCATCTTTTTTTGTTTCTAGGTTGAATTTTTTTCCGAATTCAAGCAAATAAGAAATGATTTTTCCTTCTTTTTTTGAAGGACGCGGAATATTGCATATTTCTTCAAAGTAATTCCATACTTTTTCGGGTTGCAGGTTTTTTAAAATTGCCATAATGTTTATTTTTAGATAGTATTTGAATAAATGCTCTGTGTATGATAAAAAATTGCCACAGATTCACAGATTGATTTAAGAATTATGAAGTACGATGTATGAATTATGAAGATTATTCTTTTTATAATTTTTATAATAATTTTAATCTGTGAATCTGTGGCGATTTTATTTAAATTCTTAATTAACGCATTAAAACTAATTTAATAATTTGATTATTTCCTCTTCATCAATCATCTTCATACATTTAAAATGAACATACGGGCATTTTACAAAACCAAGTTTTGAACAAGGGCGGCATCGTATTTCGTTTATTTCAATAATTTTACTTTTTTCTCCCGGCAAGTAAGGATACATGCCGAACGCAGGAACAGTATTTCCCCAAAGTGAGATTATATCTTTTTTAAATGCAGAGGCAATGTGCATCAGTCCGGTATCATTAGTGATTATTTTTTTTGCCTGCCGTACAATTGATGCCGACTGATTTATATTATACTTTCCGCATGCATTGAAAATATTGTCTCCGACTTCTTCGGCAATTTGTTCGCCTTTTTCAAAATCATTTTTTCCGCCAAGAATAATTACGGGATAATTTATTTTTTTACAAACAGAAATTATTTTTTCAACAGGAAAACATTTTGTGTTTTGCAATCCGCCTATTACAAAACCGATATAGCCATTTCTGAAATTCTGAGGCAACCTGTTCAAATCAACTTCATCAACTTGCGGAATAAAATAATCGAGACCTTTGTTGTCGTTTGTTACACCAAGAAATTTAACGGTATTCATATATCTGTCAACAATATGAATCTCGGGAAGAATGTTGATTTTGAAATTCACATAAATCCATTTTTCAATATTAAGTTTATCGAAACTATGCGATGGTTTGCACAATTTATGCTTGACAATAAATGTTCTGAGGTTGTGGTGCAAATCAATTATGTGAGTATAATTTTCTTTTTTTAAATCTTCTGTTACTTCTGAAATATTTTTTTCAATGCAATAAATTTTATCTATGTAAGGGTTGTTTTCGGGAATTTCCAAATATTTCTTTTTTGTTAAATAATGAATTTCAACATTGTTTAGTTGTTTTTTCAAACAGCGAATAACAGGTGTTGTGAGAACAATATCACCGATAGAACTAAATCGTATTATTAATATTTTTTCCAGTTGCGGTTTGTTGTTAAAAACAGGATTAAATAAAAATTATTTCGGAACGTAATGCGTTTCTGTAATATCTATGCCATCGAAGTATTCAAGCCACATTTCTTTATTTTTTAATCTTAATATTTTATAAACGAATGATGAGCTTGTAAAAACCACCAGATTATCTTTTTTATTATCCAGACTCCAGGTTCCCTGTATTGTTGTTCTCAAAGCAGTTGAATAAAAATATCCGCCGTCGGTTTTGAATTCGTGTGTTTCTTTTTCCCAGTCGGCACTCCTTGGTGTTTCAATAGAATTTACAAACATTCTGTCAACTTTCCATTTGTTGGCAATCCTGTATTTTTTCGGCATCATGCTTATAAGGGGACCGTCTTTATATTTTTTACAACTGTTAAATGTTGCAAGGGAAAAAATAACAATTAATACAGGAACAAAAAATCTTCTTTTCATTTCACGGAAATTTTAAAACCTCGTAACCATCATTTTGGTTTGTAATGAACCTCAGGTCTGTCGGCTTCACTCTCATCAATAAGCCAGAGTTCATTATTTGTAAGTCTTTTTATTGTATAATCTTTAGTCGCGTGTGAAGTCGCGTTTACGCTTGATATGGCAAGCTTTTCTTTTTTGCTTATAAACTGCCAAGTTCCTGTGGTCATTGCATTATTAGCCCATGTTTCAGTTGTGGAATTATCTTTCTTAAATTCGATGCTGTAGCTGTCGGAATAGGCAGTTACCCATGCCGAAGTAACATCAACACCGTTTTCTATGACTTTATCGATACACCATTTATTTGTAAGTCTCATTTTTTTACTGAAAGGACTTATAAGAGGACCTTCGTCGTATTTTTTACAACCAGTAAAAGATACAAGAGTTGCAAGAAATAAAATTGTTAATACTTTTAAGTTTTTCATAAAGAATTATTTTTATTTGTTTTGCTAACAAAAATACAAATATATATTTATCAAAATATTGTAAAAGGAAATTTTTAAAATTTTGTTTCAAGTCCGCTTGTTTTTACATCAAGTGCATCTCTCAATCCGTTGCCAAGAATCATAAAAGCCAAAACTATTAGCATTATTGCAATTCCGGGAAGTATTGCAAGGTAAGCCATGTCGAGCATAATGTATCCGTAATAGTCCCTTATCATTGTTCCCCACGACGGCATTGGCGGTTGAACGCCGATTCCGAGAAAGCTTAATCCTGCTTCCAGAAGTATTGCCGATGCAAAATTTGCAGTGGAAATAACTATTACCGCACCCATGACGTTTGGTAAAATATGGCGGAAAATTATTCTTAAATCGGAAAATCCGAGTGCCCTGGATGCTTCAACAAATTCTTTTTCCCGTATGCTGAGAATCTGACCTCTTACGATTCGGGCAACCTCAACCCACATTGTTAGCCCTACTGCAATAAAAATCTGCCAGAATCCTTTTCCAAGTGCAAATGTTATTGCAATTACCAGTAAAAGAGTAGGGATTGACCATACAACATTGATAAACCACATTATCAGATTATCAACCCATCCTTTGTAAAACCCTGCCAGTGCACCGAGTGTGATTCCGATTAAAAGAGAAATCAGAACAGAAATAAATCCTACGGATAAAGAAACCCTCGCGCCGATTATTAATCTGCTGAGCAAATCCCTGCCAAATGAATCTGTTCCGAGAATATATTTTTTGGTTATAATGTTTTCTTCTTCAATTATTTTTTTTAATTCCGAAACCGATTCGGTTTTTCTTTCATTATTAACAGTAATAAATTTTATGGTATTTCTGTCTGAAATCAAATCAGTTTTGTCCGACAACGGAAAAACAACATCAGCAATATTAAATGTAACCTCTTCGCCTTTGATTTTTTCAATTCCCGAAAATTTTTCTGCAATTATTTTATCATCTTTAAAAAAGTAATTCTTAACCGGTATTAACTGATATTTGCTTTTTTCACCGAAGAACATTTTTTTGAAGAAATTAGTCTTTTCGGTTTTTTCATTTCTTCTGACATAAAGCATTTTTACCTTAAAGCCGGGCTTTTTATTTGAAATTTCCAATATCTGCTCATTTACCATTGGAGTAGAATCGGGGGTAATTAAGTATCCGAAAACGGAAATCAATGTTAAAAACAGAATAAAAATTAACCCGCTCATTGCCAGCTTGTTTGCTTTTAACTTTTTCCATGTTAAATTTGAAAGAGAATATGATTTTTCAGTACGGCTTTTTCTAAATTTGAAAAGCATAAGCTTTCTTTATTTTTTTTTACAAAAATATGTTAAAAAAACAAAAAATCTTGTTTAAATAATATTAATGATTAATTTTGCGTAAAATTTAAAACTTATTTATTAACTAAAAAATAAAAAAATTATGAAAAAATTCAAAATTACAATGGCTGCAGTTTTAGCAGTATTATTTGTAATGCCATTGTTTAATGGTTGCAAAAAAGGCGAAAGTGACCCATTTTTAACACTAAAATCAAGAAAATCAAGACTGGTAGGAGAATGGGATGTTACTAAAGACAAGATAGTAAGTGTATACGGAAGCACAACAGTTAACGAATCTTTTGATGGTGGCACATACACATATACTGCCGGAACTACTTCAGTAACTGGAACATATACGTGGACAATTACCGTTGACAAAAAAGGTACATGGACAGCAAAACAATCTATTACTTGTGCAGGCGCCACACAATCAACCGATTATGAAGGCATATGGTACTTTGTTGACGGCAACAAAGATTCTGACGTAAAAGACGGTGAACGCGTAGCATTTGAAATAACAAAAGAAACTCAGGTGGATGCAAGTGGAACAACAATCACTTCGTTTGTAAACTGCAATTACACAATCTATTTACTTAAAGAGTTGAAGAGCAAAGAAATTATCATGACAGGAGATTATACTGTTACATCTTCTTCAACACAAACAGTAACTGAAGAAATGACATTAACAGGAAAATAATTCTTTAGAAAATAAAAATTTTAAAACCCCGGTTAACTATCGGGGTTTTTTATTTTCCAGACCTGGCAGGGTTTAATAACCTGTCAGAGTCTGGAGATATAATTTTTTTTACAATATTCCCAAAATGTTTGTATTTTCGTATTGTAATAAAATAAATATGTCAAAATTAATTGCAATAGGAAGTGACCATGCCGGCTTTAAACTCAAGGAATATTTGAAAAAATATCTTGAAAGCATAAGTTATGAAGTAAAAGATTTCGGAACCAACTCCGAAAACAGCGTTGATTATCCCGATTTTGTTCACCCAGTTGCCAGAATGGTTGAAAATAAAGAAATTGAAAAAGGAATAGTGATTTGCGGAACCGGAAACGGAGTTGCCATGACTGCCAACAAACATAAAAGTGTGCGTTGTGCATTATGCTGGAATAAAGAAATTGCAAAGTTTGCAAGGCTTCACAATGATGCAAATATGATTGCCTTACCTGCAAGATTTATAAGTAAGTGTAAAGCAAAAAAAATTACTAAAGTTTTTCTTGAAACGGAATTTGAGGGAGGAAGACACATAAACAGAATAGAAAAAATAGCTAAAAATATTTAATATTGTCATCTTTTATAAAATGAAATATAATTGAAGTTAGAAGTTGGATGCTGGAAGTTAGAAGAAATCGCAAATTTCAAACATCTAACATCCAACTTCCAACCTCATTAATACGAAAAAATATATTTAACATAATAATACTTTTCAATAATGGCTGAAAACACTACAGCAGATAAATTTTTAATTGTAGCCGAAAAAAAAGCTTTCGACAGGGAGCATAGAAAAACCATTAAATTTAATATTTCGCGATATGATATTGCTGTTGAAAAAGGCAGAAAGCAATATTGTAATATGGAGTTGGCAAAACAAAGAGCAGCAAATATTAAAAATAAAACCATTGATAATCTCGAAAAAAACCTTATTGATTTTGAAGCAAACTTTACCAGAAGAGGCGGGAAGGTAATATGGGCAGTTGATACCGGCGATGCAATTACACAAATTCTGGAAATCCTGCAAAAAGCAAATGCCAAAAAGATTGTGAAATCAAAGTCAATGGTTACCGAAGAAATAGATTTTAATGAACATCTTGAGAAAAATGGATTTGAAGTTCTTGAAACCGATTTAGGAGAGTTTATTGTTCAGCTATGCGGCGAAAAGCCATACCATATAATTACTCCTGTAATGCACAGGAATAAAAAAGAAATAGCTGAAATCTTCAATAAAAAATTTAATTTACCCATTGAAAGCACGCCCGAAGAAATTACAAAATTTGTAAGAAAACTTTTACGCGAAAAATTTATAAATGCTGATGTCGGCGTTACCGGCGGCAATTTCTTAATTGTAGATATCGGTGCAGTGGCTTTGACCGAAAACGAAGGGAACGGAGTAATGTCGGTTTCTTTTCCGAAAATACACATTGCAATTACTGGAATAGAAAAATTAATTCCTTCAGTAAATGACCTGGATTTGTTCTGGCCGTTGCTTTCGGCTCATGGAACAGGACAATACATTACGGCATACAATTCAATAATCTCCGGACCTCGCCAGGAAGGCGAAAATGACGGTCCCGAAGAAATGTATGTTGTAATTATTGATAATAACAGGTCGGAATTACTGAAAAAATCAGAGCAGCGAAGAGCATTGTCGTGTATAAGATGCGGCGCATGCCTGAACGGATGCCCTATTTATAAAAATATCGGCGGACATGCTTATGCAACAACATACAGCGGACCTATAGGTGCGGTGGTTTCGCCGTTCCTCAGAGGTTTTGAAAATTACAAACATTTGAGTTATGCTTCCACATTATGCGGAAAATGTACTGAGGTTTGTCCGGTAAAAATAAATCTTCACAGGCTGTTATTATATAACCGTAGAGACGCAGTGGAATCGGGATATGCAAAAAAAACTGAAAAGTTTACAATGTTTGTTTATAAAAAAGCCATGTTAAACAGATGGCTTATTGAAAAGGGAGGACATAAAATAAAAAATTATGCCATAAGAAAACTTTTCAGTAAAGCATGGGGTCCGCGGCGCGATGTTCCTCAACTGACACCAAAATCTTTCAACCGCCTCTGGAAAGAAAAATATAGTATCAAATAATTTGGTAAACTTCGAAATTCATTATTTGATATTCGATATTTTTTATTGTTATTGTTAAACTTTTAAAGCAATTAAAAAAATCCTGACAGCAAACATCGGGACTGCTACCTTCTTCCATGGAATCCTAAAAAATCAAATTCTGTCTTGACTGTTGCTTCAGCTTATTGAGATCAACTTTATAAGCAGTATTTATTTCAGGCAGAGCATTTATTTTTTCAACACAATCCTTGATTTCTTCTTTTTTAACAGGTCCTTTGATTAAAATAAAATAGTCAACTGAAGGTAATTCCGGGATTAATGTTCCTTTTTCGCTTTTGTTTGAAATTAAAAAATAAAAAGTATGATTTTCTTCTATTGCAAAATAATATTGTGAAAAACCTGTGAGTTTTGAATTTTCAGGGATATTTTTTTCATTCTTCTGAATAAAAATTTCAGCTGCTGCTTTTTTATTTTTGTTTCCGGATGTTATTTGAAAATCTAAGGTTTTCATGAAATCAAAACCAAGAGTTTTATTCAAAAGCCAGCTTATTTTATAATCCTTGATAGGTGAACTTATTCCTATTAGCTCATAATCGAATTTAATGTCAATATCAAGATTTATTTTTTTCAAATCAATTTAAAATTATTAGAAATTTATTTTTAGCAATCTGTTTTTTTTGTCTTACGACTTACGACTTATTTATTATATTCATCAAAAAAATCATTTCCTTTATCATCTGTAATAATGAATGCCGGCATATTTTCAACTCTGATTTTTCTTATTGCCTCCATTCCAAGGTCTTCAAAAGCAACTACCTCAACCGATTTAATGTTTTCCGCTGCAAGTAATGCGGCTGGCCCGCCTATTGATCCGAGAAAGAATCCGCCATATTTTTTGCAGGCATCTATTACCGACCTGTTCCTGTTTCCTTTTGCTACCATGATTAATGATCCGCCAAGACTCTGAAAAAGATCCACGTATGAATCCATTCTTCCGGCTGTTGTCGGCCCGAAGCTTCCTGATGGCATTCCTTTGGGAATTTTTGCCGGTCCTGCATAGTAAATAGGATGGTTCTTAAAATATTCGGGCATAGGTTTGCCTTCATCAATAATCTTTTTGATCTGTGCATGAGCAATATCTCTTGCAACAATGAGCGTACCTGTGATGCTCAATCTTGTTTTAACAGGATATTTTGTAAGTTCAGCAAGAACTTCTTTCATTGGCCGGTCAAGATTTATCTCAACAGCTTTTTCAAGCTTCGGTGCTTTTGAAGGCATGAAGCGGGCAGGGTTCTTTTCAAGTTCCTCGAGGAAAATTCCATCTTCATTTATATGAGCTTTTATGTTTCTGTCGGCGCTGCAGCTTACGCCCATTCCTACGGGACAAGAAGCAGCATGGCGCGGAAGCCTGATAACCCTTACATCATGAACAAAATATTTACCGCCGAATTGAGCCCCAACACCATATTTCTGGCATATTTTTTCAATCTTCTTTTCCCATTCAATATCGCGGAATGCACGTCCGCTGGCATTTCCCGTCGTTGGAAGGTGATCGAGATAACCTGCAGAGGCTTCCTTAACTGTTTTAAGAGTCGCTTCAGCTGAAGTCCCGCCTATGACAAGTGCAAGATGATATGGTGGGCATGCAGAAGTGCCGAGGTCTTTGATTTTATCTTTGACAAATTTTATCAGGGACTCTTCATTTAAGAGAGACTTTGTTTGCTGATAAAGGAATGTTTTATTAGCAGATCCTCCGCCTTTGGTGATAAAAAGAAAATCATAAGAATTCCCCTCTGTAGAATAAATATCAATTTGAGCAGGCAGGTTAGAGCCGGAATTTTTTTCTTCAAACATTGAAAAGGGGACAACCTGTGAATACCGCAGGTTTTTTTCATTATATGTTTTGTATATTCCTCGTGAAAGAAATTCCGCATCGTTTGCATTGGTCCAAACCTGTTCTCCTTTTTTGCCGATTACTATTGCAGTTCCGGTATCCTGGCACCACGGTAGTTCTCCTTTAGCCGAAATAACAGTGTTCCGGAGCATCTCATATGCAACAAACTTGTCGTTATCTGTTGCTTCATTATCGTCAAGTATTTTGGCAAGCTTTTCAAGATGTGAAGTGCGGAGATAAAAAGAAAGATCAAAAATAGCTTCTTTTGCAAGAAGTTCCAGTCCCTTCGGATCAACTTTAAGTGTTTTTTTTCCTCCTGCTTCAATAACCTGTACATAATCTTTTGTAAGAAGCCTGTATTTTGTTGAGTCCTTTTCAATCTGGAAAGGTTTCTCATAAATAAAATCTGCCATATTATTATTGTTGTGTTTTTATTAGTGAAATGTTTTTAGCAATGCAAAAGTAAAAATTGTAGAATAAGTTTTTAAATAAAATTAAAGTTAATTTTTTAATTATTTTGCAAATCAGTTATTTTTGTATAAACCAATAAGTAAAAGATGCAGGCTGAAAATAATTTACTAAAAAAGCGCATTAACCTTTTCGACGGTACTGCGCTTGTTGCCGGCTCAATGCTCGGTTCGGGTATTTTTATCGTTAGCGCCGATATTGCCAGAAACGTTGGTTCTCCGGGCTGGCTCATGCTCGTATGGCTTATTACGGGTGTTCTGACAATAATTGCAGCGCTGAGTTACGGCGAACTTGCGGCGATGATGCCGAAAGTGGGCGGACAATATGTTTATCTGCGCGAATCATACAATCCTCTTGTGGGTTTTCTTTACGGGTGGACTTTATTCTTTGTAATTCAAACCGGAACTATTGCTGCTGTGGGTGTGGGCTTTGCCAAGTTCAGCGGAGTTCTTATGCCATGGATTTCCGAAAAAAATATTTTGCTCGATCTGGGATTTATGAAAATAAACTCCACGCAGTTTGTCGGAATAGCGATGATTTTATTTCTTACCTGGCTTAACACAAACGGAATTGTTATAGGAAAAACCGTTCAGAATATTTTTACTTCAACAAAAGTTTTGGTAATATTATTTCTGATAATAGCAGGACTTATAATCGCAAATAATAACGGTGCATTTGATGTGAACAGGGAAATATTCTGGAATGCACAGCAAACAGGAAATGGCGGTGAAATAATTCCTCTTTCGGGTTTTGCCCTGATTGTGGCAATTGCCACGGCAATGGTTGGCTCAATATTTTCTTCTGATGCATGGAATAATTTAACTTTCACTTCGGGCGAAGTTATTAATCCAAAAAGAAATATTCCGCTGAGCTTGTTTTTCGGCACTTTGATAATTACCGTAATTTATTTACTGGCGAATTTTGTTTATATAAAAATTCTTCCGTTACGCGGTTTACCCGATGGGACAACAATTTTCGAAAAAGGAATTCAGTTCGCTGTAAATGACAGAGTAGGAACTGCGGCAATGAACGCCATTATTGGTGATTACGCTGCAATTATAATGGCTGTGTTCATTATGCTCAGCACTTTCGGATGCAACAACGGACTTATTCTCCAGGGTGCAAGAGTTTATTATGCAATGGCAAATGACAATTTGTTTTTTAAAAAAGCCGGCAAACTCAATAAAAAAGGAGTGCCTTTTTTTGCATTGCTCTTTCAGGGAATATGGGCAGGCATTTTGTGTCTTACAGGTACATACAGCGACTTGCTTGATTATGTGGTGTTCGCAGTTTTGCTGTTTTATATCTTAACTATTTTATCCGTTTTTATTTTGCGTGTTAAAAAACCTGAATTGGAAAGACCATACAAAGCATTCGGATACCCTGTTATTCCTGCTTTATATATTTTAACAACATCAGTGATAATGATTATTCTGCTTTTTTATAAACCCAATTATACTTTTCCGGGATTGATAATCGTTCTGCTCGGTATTCCTCTTTATTACATTTGGAGGAAATATGAAAAAAAATAAAAGATTGAAGATTAAAATAGCCACAGATTCACAGATTACAAAAAGAAATGATTTTAATCTGTGAACCTGTGGCGGTTTTATTTTTAACAATTAGTCCTTTCTGAATTTACCGATAACTTTCTTAAACATACCATTCACTAAAAATAAATTGATTTCTGTTTTTTTGTTATTATCTTTATGACGTTGTTGTATTGATTTTTAAAAAATATATTTTTAAGTTTTTTTAAAAATAATTAACTAAATATAGTTGAATGAAAAAAAATATACTTATTCTTATTATTATCGGAGTCAGCTTTTATTCTTTCGGGCAAAAAGCAACAAAAATGACTTCCACAAACAAATACGCTAATGTAGCTGTACCTGCTGTTTCTCATAACGGAGACGAAGTCCCATCTGGTCCGGTGATTAGTTCAAACCCAACCACGCAAAACAGAAGTATCGGGCCGGAATTTATAATCGGAAGAACGAAATATGATTTACAGACAAACCGTTCAATGTCGCAGAGGATATTTTTGCTTTCAAATGGCAAGATTTCTGCTGTATGGACATTTGCAAATTCGGGAACTCCATGGAACGACAGGGGTACGGGTTATAACCTTATGACAGGAGGTGCTTGGAGTCCTTACCCTATTGGTACACCAATTACAAGCATGAGTCGCGTTGAAGCAACAAAAGTAGGTTGGGCAAATTATGGGGTAACAAATAACGAAGGAAGTGAAATTATTGTTGCCCATAATAATGCTAATAATAAGGCAAGCATATACACAAGAGCAACTTTGGGAACAGGAACATGGACAGAGGCAACTGATACTTTCCCGATGATATGGACAAAAATTGCAACAGGCGGTATGAATAACAACACCGTACATTTAATTGCTACTTATGCTCCGGTAACTACAAGATTCAAAAATATTTATTCCCCTCTTATTTATACAAATTCAACAGATGGAGGGACTACATGGACAGAAGCAGACCTTTTGCCGGGATACACAAGTACAATAGTAAAGAAACCTGTTTCCGAAAATTATGCAATAGATGCAAAAGGAAGTACAGTTGCAATAGTTGTTGGCGGATGGTATGACGATACTTATTTATTCAAATCAACTGATAACGGAATAAACTGGTCGAAAAAATTAATATGGCATTTTCCAAATGCTCCTTTTAACCCCGATTCATCTGCAATGCCTGCAACAGATACAACAGCATGCTTCGATGGTTCATTTTCGGTGGTGGTTGATGGCAGTGGAAAAGTACATGTATGGGGAGGAGTTACAAAAATCACACAATTATTAGATGTTGTTTATTACTTTCCGGCACAGTGCGGATTGATATACTGGAGAGATGATATGTCAACAATAACAGGCGATTTAAAAAACTGTAATAATTTTTGCTGGCCATGGGATAATTATGTTGATAGAAATGAAAACGGGAAATGGGATTGCACCGAACATCAGGGATGGATAAGAGCGGAATATGGCGTTGGCGGCACATCAATGCCGGGTGGTTCAATTGACCCCATGGGGAATTTGTATGTTGTGTTCCAACACATGTCCGATGCTGATCCAAACACATTCCATATTTATGGATCGGACACAGTACCATATAGGCATCTTTTTGCTATAAGTTCAACAGATAATGGAACTAAATGGTTTGATGCAGTTGAGATAACTCCTTTCGATGAAGGAAGGGAATATGTATTTCCTTCTGTAGCAAAAAATTCAAAAGACAGCTTAAGGGTATTATATCAGGAAGATGATTTGCCAGGAACTTCTTTAAATAATATAGGAGGACATCCTACCGGATATGAGTGCGATATTGTTTATTTAGCAGTACCATACGCTGATTGCGTAGGAGGACCTTGTGGTATTGAAAAAAAGCAGATAAAAAGCAAAATTGAAATTTATCCCAACCCCGCAAACACAACAATAACAATTGAAATTTCACAAATAGCAAACGAAAATACTATTTTAATTTATAATATAAGCGGAGAAGAAGTAGCAAAGGTAAAAGGCATAAGGCATAAGGCACAAGTGGATGTTGCTGATTTTCCAAGTGGAATTTATTTTGTGAAAATTGTGAATGAAAATGGAGTTGAGGTGGTGAAGTTTGTGAAAAATTGAAAAAAAATATTTTTGCCACTAAGACACTAAGACACCAAGAATCACAAAGAAAAAGCTTTGTGTAACTTAGAGTCTTTGTGCCTTTGTGGCATTTTTATTTTTACCTAAAATCGTAATTCGTAAATCTAAAATCAATTTGTGAACATAGCGAAGCGATATCATGAGCTCCTTTTTAATAAAATTTAGTTTGCGAATAATCTGTGGCTGTTTTTTATATAATGAATATTTTTTTATTTTTACAATAATAATTATCAATAACATAT
The DNA here is from genome assembly GCA_029004185.1 of Bacteroidales bacterium. Lineage (GTDB taxonomy): Bacteria > Bacteroidota > Bacteroidia > Bacteroidales > JAHJDW01 > JAQUPB01. The sequence goes on from JAQUPB010000025.1 coordinate 25,307, forward strand.
AAAGAAAACTATATATGAAAACAAAAAAACACATACTCATTTTAGCCATGATAATTGGCTTTATCAGCAAAGGATTTTGCGATTTTTATGTCGATAAAGTTAATGGTAATGACTTATGGGACGGAAGCGCCCTTACTCCATGGAAAACAATTCAGAATGCATGCGATAACGCTACTCCCGGAAGTACGGTATTTATTAAAGCCGCAACATATTACGAAAATCTTTCAATGAATGTCAGCGGAACAGCAGGAAATTATATTACTTTCAGGAATTACCAGAACGATGTTGTAACGGTTGATGGAAGTAATGCAACAGGCGTATTACTTGACATAACAAATCAGAGCTACATAAAAATCATAGGATTGAATTTTGCAAACTGTGTGGGGAATAATTCTGAGGGGGTTTATATTGCGGGGACATCGCATCATATAGAAATAACAAGAAACAAAATTTACAACATTCATTTCTCATCAAATCCCGGCGCTCCGGTGAATTCAAATACAAATGCAAATCCTTTTCTGGTGTGGGGCGATAACGGAACAACTTCAATAAAACATATTCTTGTTGACAGCAATGAAATATACAACTGCCGCACAGGTTTCAGCGAAGCCCTCACCATGGATGGCAATGTTGATACTTTTGAAGTTTCGTATAATAAAGTTCATGATATTACAAACATAGGAATACTTGCTGCAGGCAATTACGGAGTGTGCTCTGTGCCTGCCAATGACCAGTCACGGCATGGGGATATAAAATGGAATACGGTTTACAATTGCATTTCCGCATATGCTACTTCAGGCGGAATATATGTTGACGGCGGCACTTATATTACCATTGAAAATAATAATATCCGCCATTGCGGCTATGGAGTTGAAGTTGGATGTGAGATTGTCGGAAAAACTTCATCATACGTTACAGTGAGAAATAATTTGATGTACAATAATGAACAATCGGCAATTGCTTTGGGAGGCTATAATTATCCGAGCGGTTCGGGAAAAGTAACAAACACAAAAATTTTAAATAATACTTGTTTCAACAACGATACAACAAGCAGCGGAGTGGGCGAGATTGCAATTACTTATTCTGAAAATTGCATGTTTAAAAACAATATTTTTTATGCAGGCAGTCAGAATATTTTTATAAGCAATGAACTGAACTCAACAAGCCTTACTCTTGATTATAATTTATATTATTCGGCTGGCGGCACGGGCAGTGCAGAGTTCAACTGGAACGGAACAAATTATACCGGTTTTACAAATTACAAAACAGGAACAAGTAAAGATGCAAACTCTTCTTTTGCAAATCCGCAGTTTGTGAGCAACAGCACAACAAATCCGAACCTGCATATTACAACTTCGTCATCTGCAAAAAATACCGGTGACCCTGCATTTACACCTGCTTCGGGTGAAAAGGATATTGATAATGAAGCCAGAGTTAATGAAACTGTAGTTGATATAGGCGCTGATGAATATTGTGCTCCCGGCAGTGTTTTGGTTTTGAATGAAATAAACGGAATAAATGTTTATCCTAACCCCGTTTCTGATGAGCTGACAATCGATTTCAGCAAAATAAATTTCGAAAAAGCAAATATAAAAATCACCGATATTTCGGGCATGGAAATTTACAATTCAGCTGTAGCATACAATTCCGGTGAAAATATTATTGATTTTTCTCAATATCGGTCAGGTATATATATTCTTAATCTGAATATTGACGGGGCTTGCGGTAATATTAAGATTATTAGGAAATAAAAATACCACCCCTTTGATTCCCCTCCTTCAAAAGGAGGGGATTTCCAACGCACAAGTGATAAAGATCAGGGCGGGAATTTTTTTATTGGATTTTCTGGGATAAAAAGTAATTTTACACCTTATTTTCCGTTTCAGTTATAAGTTTTAAGATTAATGGATTTTCATTTGCTCGAGAATATCAGAATTGCGTTAACTTCAGTAAGAAGCCATCTGTTAAGGACAATACTCACGGTTCTTATAATTGCTTTTGGCATAATGGCGCTTGTAGGGATTCTTACAGCAATAGATTCAATAAAGAATTCAATAAGCAGTAATTTTTCACGTCTCGGCGCAAATTCTTTTACCATCCGCGGACGCGATATGAACATTCACGTGGGGCATGAAGGCAGAAAACCAAAAACATTTCCCAAAATAACTTACCGCGAAGCAATGGATTTTCTCGAATCTTATGAATTTCCGGCAAATGTTTCGGTATCGGTGATGGCATCGGGTGCTTCTACAGTTAAATATCAATCAAAAAAAACAAATCCTAATATAGGAGTAATAGGTGCTACCGAAGATTATTTTTTTAATAAAGGATATGAAATTGAAAAGGGAAGGAACTTGAGTCCTCAGGAATATTCATACGGAAACAATGTTACGGTTTTAGGAAGCCAGGTTGCTTCCACTTTATTCGGAAAAGAAAATCCTTTGGATAAAATAATCGAAATAGGAAACGGTAAATATAAAGTAATAGGAGTGATTAAGGAAAAAGGTTCAAGCATAGGATTCACAGGCGACAGATGCTGCTTTCTTTCATTAAGTAATGCACGCCAGAATTTTTCACAACCCGACTGGACATTCACTATTGCGGTCAAGGTAAATAGTCCGCAGCAGGTTGAACCTGCTATCAGTGAAGCTACGGGATTGTTCCGCAATATCAGAAAATTAAGTATTTATCAGGAAGATAATTTTGAAATTGCCAAAAGCGATAATATTGCCGAAATGTTAATCGATAACATAAAATATGTTACTTTAGCCGCAACAATTATAGGATTTATAACTTTACTCGGCGCTGCAATAGGATTGATGAATATTATGCTTGTGTCGGTCACTGAGCGAACCCGTGAAATAGGAATCAGAAAAGCAACAGGTGCAAATAAGAGTGCAATAAAAAGACAATTTCTTGTTGAAGCAATTGTAATTTGCCAGATGGGAGGCATACTGGGGATAATTTTGGGGATACTTATAGGAAATATGGTCTCGCTGATGATAGGAAGCAGTTTTATTATTCCATGGAAATGGATTCTTGCGGGAGTTGTTTTGTGTTTTGGCGTTGGTTTGGTTTCGGGTTATTATCCTGCCGCTAAAGCTTCAAACTTAGACCCGATAGAGTCGTTACGTTATGAATGATTTAGAAGTTGTTTAAAAATTTAATCTGTGTTTTTATTAATTAATTTATAATTCAAAATTAATATGTTTTTACGCAAAGACCGCTAAGTTAAATTCCGCAAAGATCGCAAAAAGTATATTTCTTTGCGTTATTTCTTTGCGAACTTTGCGTGAAATATTTTTTTATAAATTATAAAGAACCTTCTAGTTCGTTAATATTTGTTAATTTTTTTTTTGAAAACTGAAAAATAAAATAAATTTACACCCCTTTTAAAAATACTAAATAATATGAGAACAAATAGTAAAAGATTTTTTCTGTCGATAGTTGCAT
>JAQUPB010000026.1 GCA_029004185.1 Bacteroidales bacterium
CTGCCACTTGTTAGCGAACTCAGCGTTGTGGAGTATTTATTCATTTCAGCAAGAGGAGCTCTCACTTTTATTTTCTGATAATTTCCTTCGCCTTCCATTCCCATTACTATTGCTCTTCTGCCCTGAAGGTCGGTCATTACGTCGCCCATTCTGTCGCTGGGAACAATAACTTCAACATCATATATAGGTTCAAGAATTTTCGGTCCCGCATTTTTGAATGCTTCCTTAAAAGCATTTCTTCCGGCAAGCTTGAAGGATATGTCGTTCGAATCAACAGGGTGCATTTTACCGTCATATATGCTCACAACTATGTCGCGTGCATAAGAGCCGGTAAGCGGTCCTTGTTCCATTTTTTCCATTATGCCTTTTAATATCGCAGGCAGGAATCTTGCATCAATAGCGCCGCCGACAATGCAATTGTGAAACATTAATTTTCCGCCCCAATTGAGTTTTATTTCGTCTCTGCCCCTGATTGGAAATTCTTTCTGGTCAGTTTTACCTTCAACATAAGGCTCAATCATCATATATACTTCACCAAACTGTCCGGCGCCGCCCGATTGCTTTTTGTGGCGGTACATCGATTTTGCCGATTTGGTAATTGTTTCCCTGTATGGAATTTTAGGAGTGAAAAATTCTATTTCTATCTTGTTTATGTTTTCAATGAGCCATTTTGCAGCGTTAAGATGCAGTTCGCCCTGACCATGCACAATCATTTGTCTTAATTCCATAGATTGCTCAACAATCAAAGTAGGGTCTTCATCGTGTATGGCTTTTAATATTGAACCGAGCTTTTCATCATCGGCAGCACTTTTTGCCTTTATTGCTGCTCGGTATCTTGGTTCTGGATATGCAGTGGGTTCAATAGCTTCCGAATTACTTTTCGGTGAATTGAGAGTGTTGTTTGTATTTGTATCTTTAAGTTTTATTGTTGCAACAATGTCGCCGGCAACAGCTTTCTCAACCTTTACGCGGTTTTTTCCCGACATTACGAATATCTGTGAAATTCTTTCTTTGGACATTGTCTGAACATTCACCATGTCCATTCCTTCGGCAATTGTTCCACAGGCAACTTTGAAATAGGAAACTTCGCCAAGATGCTGTTCAATGGTGGTTTTGAAAACATACAACTGCGGAGCGCCTTCAGCTTTGCAAATAACATCTTTGCCGTCGGTTGTTTTCATCGGAGGCATTTCATCGGGAGAAGGAGTTGCTGCAACTATAAACTCAAGAAGTCTTGCTATTCCCATGTTGTGTTTTGAACTTATGCAGAATACCGGTAAAATATTCCTGCTGATAATTCCTTTTTTTATTCCTTTATTTAATTCTTCTTCGGTGAGAGTGCCATTTTCGAAAAACTTTTCCATCAGCGCTTCTTCGCTTTCTGCGGCAATTTCCACGAGCTTGTTATGAAGTTCTTCGGCTTTTGATTTTTCGTTTTCGGGAATTGCAGTTAATTCAACTTTGCCATCGCCCGAAAATTTCAGCATCTGCATTTTTAAAACATCAATAACTGCATTAAATCCCATTCCCGGATTTACGGGATACTGGAACAAAGTAACTTTTGAGCTGAATTGTGAAGTTGCCTGTCTTATTGTTTCATCAAAATTTGCTTTTTCATGGTCGAGCTGGTTTACAGCTATGATAACAGGAATATGTTCTTTGTTTGTATGTCTCCAGACTATTTCTGTTCCTACCTCAACGCCGTTTTGTGCATTCATTACCATCACTGCTGTGTCTGAAACTCTCAGTGCTGACACCACTTCGCCAAGGAAGTCGTCGATGCCGGGAGTATCAATTATGTTTATTTTATGATTGTCTTTTTCGGCATAAAGAATTGATGAAAAAACGGAACTCTGGCGTTCCAACTCTATTTCCTTGTAATCCGAAACAGTATTTTTGTCTTCAACTGTTCCTCTTCTGTTTATTAAGCCGCTGTCGAATGTAATTGCTTCGCCGAGGGAGGTCTTGCCCGACCTTGTGCTTCCTATCAAAGCAATGTTCCTGATTTCACTTGTCTGATAAATCTTCATATATAATGGTTATTATGTTATAAAAAAGGACTGCAAAAATATTAAAACTTCGGGAATAAACAAGATTTTTTTTATATTTGACTGATTCAAAACTTCTTTGAAGAAAATTTGTTCATTACCTTTGTTAAAAATAAAAAACAAAAAAGGGTAAAAAATAAAATGAAAAAAATATTAAAAATCCTGCTTTTTTTATTCATTTTAATTAATGTTCTTTTATTGCAAAACTGCAAGAAAAATACCCAGTTTTTCAGAACACGCATTGTGGGAAAACTCACTAATAAAATTACCGGTGAACCTATGCCAAATGTTGAAATAAAATTGCTTCGGAATTATTATACTATGTATGGCGCTTCTGATGAAGAATATGTAAAAAGTGTTTATACCAACGATAAAGGTGAGTTTGATTATTCATTTCATGCGGAAAAAGTGAATGAGGCAACTGCAGGCAAAGGCAAAAATAAAGCTGATTATATTTACAAAATAAAACCCTATATTCCTTTTAATGATTGTGTGGAGGATTTTGGGGACATTTATATTAATGATATAAGCAGTAATGTAAGTGGCGGTTTGAGAACGTATAAACTAAATGAGAAACATAAAAATGAAGTAAATATTAAGTTTGACTCTGCTCCTGCATATCTTAAACTCCATATCAAAAATCAAACACCTTTTGATAATAATGATAGAGTTTGTGTTTTTCTTCAAAGACCACATTTTGGTACGTGTACTTTTTTGATTAATACTGGTGAAGTTTGTTTTACGGGTATGACTATTGACACAATTATAAATATAAAACTTGATAAATATGGCTGGTATATTGCTTGGAGTTATACAAAAAACTCCCTTACATATCCTAATAATGACACTTTTCAAATTTCAGAAAATGATACACTTTTGTACAATATAAATTATTAAAAAAAAATTGTGAAAAAGTTAACATTTATAATATTATTCTTTTTATTGCTAAACTCATCTTTGTTTGTTTTGATGAGTTCATGCAAGAAAGATTACCCTAAAGACATTCCTGAATGGTTAAAAGAAAAAATTAAAGGATGCAATAAAAATAAAAATTGCTGTTATCTTGACAAAGGTTTAAAAATAGATGAATGGGAATTAAATGGTACAATAATATATAGTTATGTAGGCGGGTATCCTGATGATTATAGCTTTTATGATTTTAGTGGGAAACTTATATGTGAAATTTATAACCCTATTAATCTTATTCAGAACGATACTATTGTTTGTAGTACTTACGTTTGTGCCTATATAAATGGCTTTAAACATAAACGTAAAATATGGCAAGCTGAATGTCATAATTAAAATAACCATAACTGACATTTATAACACATTTCTTACATGTATTTATAATCATAAATTTCTTTTTCTTAAATTTACAACTTAATAAAAAAATATTTTCTAAATATTACCCTGATATAATGAAAACAAAAAAATTAAAACCTTATTTTTGTGTATAAACCTTAGTAGATGTATTTTAATAAACCAAATTCATAAACCTTATTACCTTATTTTGAAATGAAAAAATTAACATTTATATTATTATTTTTTTTATTGTCAAGCATATCTCTTTTTGGGCAAAATGATTCTGTGCAGAAGAATAAAAATTGTTATGAAAAAAATACAATGTTTATAGAATTTTTAGGAAATGGTGGCTTTTACTCGTTAAATTATGACAGAATTATTAATGAGAAAAAAAATCATAAAGTAAGTATAAGAGGAGGAATTTCTTTGTCATCATTAACAAATTGGATATCTTCTGATGAAAATATTACTGAACCTATGTCATTACCAGGAAACCTGTTTAAGAATTATTTTGGAGATGAATCATATAATAAATCGTTAATATTACCAATAGAAATAAATTATTTGTTAGGGAAAAAGTATTTTTTCGAAATAGGCGGTGGTTTGACCGGTGATATACATTTAATAAAAAATATTTATGGTTCAAGATTATATCTTTTTACAAGAATTTTGGGTTTTAGATATCAAAAAGAAAATGGTGGCTTTTTTTTCAGAGCAGGATTAGTTCCTTCCTTTAAAATATTTTTATATAAAAATGAATTTTTGTTTGACCCGTGGAGGTATTACTTTTCGTATATTTCTGTTGATATTGGTTACACATTTAAAAATGAATATAAAAATGAAAAATAAAATATTTAACTGCTTTGTTCTATTTACTTTTTTCATATTATTTAATCAATGCAAAAAAGATTATCCTGATGATATTCCAAAATGGATAAAAACAGAAATTCAAAAGTTTAAAAAAATTACCCCAGATTGCATTTGTCATTATAGTGGTGGCTATAATCCTTCATTATCAATTACTGAATATACTGTTAATAATGAAAAAGTATATGAGGTTATTAAAAATTGTGGTTACCATGGACCATCTGTGGATATATATGATTATTATGGAAAACATTGGAATGGATGCATAACCAATTATGTTAATGGGTTTATAAATGTTGATGCAGGGTACATATATTGCAGTATGTATGTTCAGAGTCATTGTACTTCAACACGAAAAATTTGGTCGGGAAAAATGTATTAAATAAATATTGTGAAAAAATAAGGTAATAAGGTAAAAAAAGAAAGAATGTTTTTTCTACTAAGGTTCTCCGTTATAAAATATAAAATAAGGTTTTACAATAAATCAGTTAAAAAGAAAGATTTCACTATTCACAAATTCACCATCCCGACGAGTTTCACTGTCGGGACAGGTTTCACAAATTATTAATCTGCGTTATCTGCGGGAGATTTTTTATAATTTTCATTTTCAAAAATATTTCCTAAATTAGCACGTTTTATGCTTATTCAATGCCAGGCGGAAAAAAGAAAATATTGAGTTTATCGTTTGCAAAACATGCAATAATTTTTCTTTGCATATTTTTCTCGTTTTCTTCAATAGCTCAATTTTACAGCGGCTCACAGCAAAGTTTCGGCAAGAACAAAGTTCAGTATAATCAATACTTCTGGACATACTACCGCTACGACAGGTTTGAAGTTTATTTTTATCAGGAAGGAAAAAATCTTGCATTGTTCACTGCAAAAACTGCAAACACCGAGCTTGCAGAAGTTGAAAAATTATTCGATTACTCACTTGAAAGAAAGATACAATTCATAGTCTTCAATAAATACACCGATTTCAAACAAAGCAATATTGGTTTTATAAGTGAAGAGCAATACAACACCGGCGGAATAACATACATTGCAGGTAACAAGGTTTTGATTTATTTTGAGGGCGACCACAAAAAACTCCGGCAGCAGATAAAAGCAGGAATTGCCGAAATTATGATTAATGAATTGCTTTTTGGCGATAATGTGGGAAGCAACATTAAAAACTCCACACTCATGGCGGTTCCCGATTGGTATATAAACGGACTTGCTTCATATATTTCTGTCGACTGGGATGAAGAAGTTGATAATGTTGTAAGAGACGGAATTTTATCAAAGAGATTTGAAAAGTTCAACAACCTTGAAGGTGGTGATGCTACTTATGCCGGTCATTCAATCTGGAAATTTGTTGCAGACAGGTATGGGAAAAATGTTCTTTCGAATATTTTATATATGACGAGAATAAGCCGGAGCATTGAAAACGGATTTCTTTTTGTGCTCGGAGTATCGTTGAAAAATCTGGCAAAGGACTGGATAAACTATTACGACAGCAGATATTATTTTCAGGATAAGGACAGAACCCTGCCGAAAAAAGAAGAACTTTTTAAAAAAGGAAAAAAGGATGTTGTTTTTGAGCAATTCAAAACAAGTCCCGACGGGAAATATGCGGTTTATGTGACAAATGAACTTGGAAAAAACAGGGTTTGGCTTTATAATTTTGATACAAAAAAGAGAAAGAAGATTTTAAAAAACGGTTTCAAACTCGACTTCAAAAACGACTTTTCATATCCCATTCTTGCCTGGCATCCCACATCGGAACTGTTTTCAGTTATTACCGAAAAAAACGGAAAACTCTTTTTAATGCAATACACGATTTCCGACAGGCAAAAAGTATATATAAGACTGATGAACATTGAAAAGATTCTGAGTTTTGATTACTCAGATGACGGAACTATGTTCGTTTTATCGGGAATACAGAACGGGAAATCCGATATTTTTGTTTACAACAATATTGCCCACGTTTTCGAACAAATAACAAACGACGGCTACGACGACCTTTATGCACATTTTGCAAATAACTCGAAAGAAATATTATTCAGTTCGAACAGAAACAACGATACAATACATTATGATGAGCAAAACATAAAACCACAAAAAAACAATGATATTTTTATTTTTGATTATTCATCAAAAACAAACATACTCAAACGGCTCACAAATACACCCCTTACCGATGAGATATTTCCGATGGAATATGACAACAGGAAAAATTATTGCTATATAAGCAATGAAAACGGAATTTATAATAAATACTTGGCGCATATTGACAGCATAATAAGTTTTGTTGACACTGTGGCTCATTACAGGTATAATGTAAATTCATATCCGTTTACAAATTATTCCAGGAACATCCGTGAATTTGAAATCAACCTTAAACAGAAAAAATCAACAGAAATTATTTTTGCAAACGGAAGATATTCGCTTTATCAATCTCCGCTGGTCAAAGCAGACAGCTTATCGCCGCAAAAACTTCTTAATACCTATTATAAAGAAGACCAGATAAAAGAAAACTCTCTTTCCAAGAGCCCAGACAATTCGGATAAAACCACATTCGAAAGAGCAAGAAAGAAAAAAAAGAAAACTTCCAATGTAACATCAAATCCGAAAAACAACGCACCTGATACCTTCAAAATTGATATTAACGATTATAAATTCGGAAATGAAGTTTATGAAAATAATGAAAAGGAAAATAACACTCCACAAACGGATAGTACAGTTAATAAAGTAAAAAAAGATTCGGCATTTGCTTATGTGCCAAAGCAAAGAAACTATGATGTGGCATACAACATAAACCAAATTGTGTATCAGCTCAATTTTGCATACCTCAATGATTTTTATGAACCGATGGGCCAGGGTAATTATAAATTTCCTGGTTTTAATGCCCTTCTGATGCTTGGAGTAACCGACTTACTTGAAGATTACAGAATAGCAGGAGGCACGGTACTTCCGATAAATTTTAATTCAAGCGAATATTTGTTGAGCTATGAAAGCCTGAAAAGACGCATTGATGAACAATATATTCTGCACCGCCAAACAATTCCTTCAGAACTTCAGACATCAATATTGAAATATTATATTAATGAAGGATATTATATTTTAAAATATCCGTTTTCCGAAATATCAAGTGTGAGAGGAACAATAACTCTAAGAAATGAAAGAAAAGTTTATAAATCTTTCATGACCAACGATGATAATCTGAATTTACAAAATCTGACAGAACCCCATCAATATACCACGCGCGGCGGAGTGAAAATCGAATATATTTTTGATAATACAAAAAACAAGGCATTAAATATTTATTATGGATTAAGATTTAAAGTTTTCGGTGAATATTACAAAGTGCTTGATCAAAAGAAAACAAATTTGTATACGCTTGGGCTGGATATCAGACATTATAAGAAGATTTTCAAAACATTCATATGGGCAAACAGATTTGCCGGCTGCACTTCTTTCGGCGATCAGAGAGTAATATTTTTTATGGGCGGGGTTGATAACTGGCTTTCGCCGAAATTCGAAAACATGGCACCGATTCATTATGAAGAAAACTATGCATATATGACCAGGGCTACTAATGTGAGGGGGTTTAAGGTAAATGTCCGCAACGGAAGTAATTTTGCTCTGATTAACAGCGAGCTTCGTTTTCCGGTGTTTAAGTGCTTGATAAACCGTCCCATAAAATCGGATTTTATTTCAAATTTCCAGATTATCGGATTCGGGGATATTGGCGCTGCATGGATTGGATGGAATCCATATTCCGACGAAAATACTTTGTTTATTGAAGAAATAAATAAATATCCTTTTAAGATTGTTATTGAAAATAAAGAAAATCCGATCATCGAAGGATTGGGATTCGGATTGAGAAGCCGCCTGCTGGGATACTTTGTAAGAGCCGACTGGGCATGGGGAATAAGAAACGGTATTGTTCAACCAAAAATGTTCTATATTTCTTTGAGCCTGGACTTTTAATTTCTTGTTCTTTTTTCCTCTTAGATAAAAAAAACCATACAAATCACCGATTTATTAGCCGACAGGAATGGCAGACGGATATCTGTGTAAAAAAACAGATGGTTACACAGAGGTATACAGAGAAGACACAGAGTTACACGGAGAAAGCACCACAACGCCGAACCGAATGCGACTCATAAAAAAGTTTAAAATCGTAAATTTTAAATTCATTTGATTGTTCGAATGTTCGGTTTTTTTGTATGATATTTCAGGCATTTTGTATGATTTCTCAGACATTTTGTATGATATTTCATACATGAGAAATAAAATTTAATAAATCACATGAATCAAGAGTTGAATTTTCTAACTGTTTTAAAAATAGCCACTAAGACACAAGGACACAAAGTTTCACAAAGAGAAACAAAATAAACAGCTAATACAACTTAGTGAACCTTTGTGTCTTAGTGCCTTTGTGGCAACAATATTTTTAACCCTTGATTCACATAAATCCACTAATTATACCAATTTCATTTATATTGAAAAACTTAGGAAACTTTTTATAAAAATTTTGTTTCCTGAGTTTTTTATTTTATTTTTGCAATCCTTTATAAAACAAATATGAAAGAAAAAAGAAACAACATACTCGAAGAAGTATCCCGTTTGTATATTAGATACGGAATAAAAAGCGTTACAATGGATGATGTTTCACGGGAACTTGGCATATCAAAAAAAACACTTTATAAATTCTTTTCCGATAAAAATGATCTGGTGAAAAATGTGATTTCATACCAGATAAAGAAACAAACCGCAAAATCATTTGAAACCAAAAAACAGAAACTGAATGCAGTTGACGTATTAATTATAGCAAGCAGGCATATAATAAAATTCATGGAAACTTTCAATCCGTCAATAAGACATGATTTACAGAAGTATTATCCCGATGTATTGAAAATTTTAACCGAACACCGCAGGAAACATATTTTTGAAAACATTAAAACAAATATAGTTCAGGGCATCAAGGAAGGACTGTACAGGAAGGATTTAAAACCCGATATTATTGCGGTCTTGTATGTTTCAAGAATGGATGTGATTTTTAATTATGAATATTTTCCGAGCGATAAATTCGACTTTTCAACAATATTTAACGAAATGTTCAAATACCACATCTGCGGAATTGCCAATAAAAAGGGAATAGAACATTATGAAAAGAAAATTAAAACTTTTGATTAATAAATATACAGAGAGAAAATAAAATGATGCGAACAAAATTAATTTTTCTGATAATTTGCTGTTGTGGTTTTAAAATGTTTTCACAACAGGTAAAAAAGGATTCGGCTTATTCATTCAACCTGAAACAAGCACAGGATTACGCTTTGCAAAACAGTCCTGTTATGAAAAATGCGAATATTGATATTGAAAGCGCCAAAAAGAAAATCTGGGAAACCACAGCAATAGGTTTACCACAGATAAATTCAAAATTAGCATATACATATATGATAAATGTTCCCGATAAAATACAGGAATTTTCAAGTCTTTCGCAGTTGGGAAACTGGATGTATATGGCAGATACAGCATTAAAGAGATTATCAAATGAGTACGGCTTTGGTCATGTAGGTGCACCCGACCCGAATCAGAAAATCGTTTCCGAAAAAGATTTGAAATGGGGACTTACTTATGATATAACTGTTTCTGAAATTATTTTCAACGGCGGATATATAGTGGGATTACAAACTGCAAAAATATTCCGTCAGCTTTCGGAACTCAGTGCCACCAAATCGCAGAATGATTTGCTCGAGGCTGTTACAAATGCTTATTATCTCGTTTTAATTGCTCAGGAAAATAAAAATATTGTCGATTCGACTTATTCAAATACCGAAAAAATATTTAATAATATTAAAGAAATGTACCTGAAAGGTTTGATCGAAGAAACCGACGTTGACCAGATGCAGCTTACTTTAAGTACATTGAAAAATACAGCAGAAATGCTTACCCGACAAATTGATGTTGTAAAAAATCTTCTGAAATTTCAGATGGGAATTGACCTGAGCCAGAATATTATTTTAACCGATAATCTTGATGTTTTAATTCAAGGAAGCGATTTGGGCAGTCTTGCACTAAAGGAGTTTAAAGTAGAAAACTTTGCCGATTACAAACTTATGGATGTTCAGGCAAAACTTGCAGGACTTAATTTCAAACTTCAGAAATCATCGCTTTTACCTGATATTGCTGCTTTTTATAATCATCAGGAAAACTTTAATAAGAATTCATTTTCATTTACTCCTCCCGATATTATCGGTCTTAATGTGAATATTCCCATTTTCGGAAGCGGAATGAAACTTGCAAAAATAAGTCAGGCAAAACTCGGACTTGAAAAAGCAATTAACTCAAAACAACAGGTTTCCCTTGGTTTACAAACTGCTTTCGCTGAAGCCAAATCATCATATCTTAACGCATTGAGTAAATTTCAGACAAATAAACAAAATGTATTATTGGCAGAAAAGATATATAAAAGAATTTTAATAAAATACAATGCAGGTATTGCAGGCAGTCTGGATTTATCGCAAGCGCAAAACCAATACCTTCAGGCACAATCGAATTATTATAATACGATTATAGAGCTTACAACAGCTAAATCGAAACTTGAAAAAATGTTGAAATAAATAAAAAAAATCATATTTTATGGGAAAAAGATTATTTATTGTATTTGCGGTTATCATACTTGCGGCATGCAATCAGGATAAGCAGGCAAAACTCGGAAAGCTCATTTCACAACGCGATATGCTGAATGAAGAAATAAAAAAACTGCAGGATGAAATTGCAAAAACCAAAGGAAAAGATAAAATAAGAACTGTCGAAATATCATATGCGGAAGTTAAAAAACAGGCTTTCGGACATTATATTGAAGTGCAGGGAAAAGTTGACGGCGAAGACAATGTCGCTGTCAATGCTAAAACAATCGGTGTAATAACTGATATATTTGTTAATGCCGGCGATGAAGTAAAAAAAGGACAGGTGCTGGCTCAGATTGACGACCAGGTACTGCGGCAGTCTGTTAAAGAAGTGCAAACACAAATTGATTTTGTAACCGATTTATATAACAAACAAAAAAGTCTCTGGGAACAGAAAGTAGGTTCAGAGGTTCAGTATCTGTCGGCAAAAACAAATAAGGAAGCAATGGAAAACCGCAAAGCGACTTTACTTGAACAGCTTGGAATGAATAAAATTGTTTCACCAATAAACGGAACTGTTGAAGATATACCTGTGAAAGTGGGGCAATCGGTAGCGCCCGGATTTCCTGTTTTCAGGGTGATTAATTTTTCAAAGGCGAAAGTTGTTGCCGACATTGCCGAAGCTTTTTCATCAAAAATCAAAAAAGGCGACGATGTTGTAATTTATTTTCCGGATATAAATAAAGAAATAATTGCAAAAATTAATTTCTCAAGCAAATATATAAATCCTACAAACCGCACTTTTACGGTTGAAATAAAACTCCCTCCCGACAACATTGAATACAGGGCAAACATGATAGCTGTAATTAAAATTAAGGATTATCATTCGGACAATGCCATAACACTGCCGGTTAACATTGTGCAAGCCGACATGTCGTCGAAATATGTTTACATTATTGAAGAGAAAAACGGAAATAAAATTGCAAAAAAGCAAATAATAAAAGAAGGGCAGTCATATAACGGATTGGTTGAAATCACGGGAGGATTGAAAGAAGGCGATAAGGTTGTTTCGGTAGGTTACCAGAACCTTGAAGACGGACAGGCAGTGAAATATTAGAAATTGCTGAATTGCCAAATTGTTTAATTGTTAAAAATATGGATGATAAAAAATATTTAAAATTAAATGATATTGAAGCGTATAAAATTGCATTTCATTTAAGTAATTATGTTTGGGAAATAGTTATTAAGTGGAGCCATTTCGAAAAGATAACTGTGGGAGAACAATTTGTTACTTCTGTGGATTCAATTTCTTCAAATATTGCAGAAGGATTCGGCAGATTTGGTAAAAAAGACAAAATAAAATTTTATCATTATGCAAATGCTTCTGTTTTGGAATCACTTGACTGGAACGAGAAAGCAAAAAGAAGAGAATTAATTAAAACAGAGCAATATAAAAAAATATACAATGACTTGCAAAAGCTTCCCAAATCAATAAATTCATTAATAAAATATACAAACATAAATTTGACAATATAGCAATTTAACAATTCAACAAAGTAACAATTGTTTAAGGCAAAAGCATTTGAAACCAGTAGAAAAGGATATAAGATGAAAACAATATACAAAGAATTTAAACCAACAAGTTGGGCAATAAATAATAAAACAAGCATATATGTTCTGGTTATTATTATTTCAATATTCGGCATTGTAAATTACAGTACTATTCCCAAAGAACAGGTTCCCGACATAGTAATTCCCACAATACTTGTAAATACGATATATCCCGGAACTTCACCTGCCGATATGGAAAACCTTATTACCCGTCCTCTTGAAAAAAATGTGAAATCGATAAACGGGGTAAAAAAAATAACCAGTAGTTCAATACAGGATTTTTCAATTATAGTTGTGGAATTCAATCCTAACGTAATTGTTGCGGACGCAAAACAGAAAGTCAAGGATGCAGTTGACAAAACGAAAAAAGATTTGCCGAATGACCTTAGCAAATATGGCGACCCACAGGTTTCCGATATCGACTTATCCGAAATTCCGATAATGAATATCAATCTTTCCGGCAATATTGATTTGAGCAGGTTGAAAAAATATGCCGAAGCAGCGCAGGATAAAATCGAATCATTCAAGGAAATTACGCGCGTTGATATAGTGGGAGCACTCGACAGGGAAATACAGATTGATGTTGACATGTATAAAATGCAAGCCGCAAGCGTTTCATTTTACGACATCGATAAGGCAGTGGCTTCGGAAAATGTAATAATATCGGGAGGCAATATTAACATGCAGGGAATGAGCCGCTCGATAAGGGTAGTTGGCGAATTTAAGGATATTGAGCAGATAAAGAATATATATATACACACTTCGAGCGGCGCTATTGTGGCCCTGAAAGATATTGCAGAAATAAAAGACAGCTTTAAAGACCAGGAAAGTTTTGCACGGCTGAACGGCCAGAATGTAATAACTCTCAATGTAGTTAAAAAAAGCGGGCAAAACCTCCTCGAGGCATCTAAAAAAATAAAAGATGTGCTTGCCGAACTTGAAAAAACAAAATTCCCTTCGAACCTTAAAATAACAATTACAAACGACCAGTCGAAATTTACAAAAACAACACTCGATGACCTTAACAATACTATTATCATAGGATTCATACTTGTGGTTGTTGTGCTTATGTTTTTCATGGGACTTACAAATGCGATATTTGTTGGCTTGTCGGTTCCACTTTCAATGGCTTTGTGCTACATTGTTCTTCCGGGAATAGGATATACAATGAACATGCTCGTTATGTTTTCGTTTATTTTCGCACTTGGTATTGTTGTTGACGACGCAATTGTTGTTATTGAAAATACTCACAGGATATTCAAGCAGAATAAAGGAAAGTTAAACATAGTGCAATCGGCAAAATATGCTGCCGGCGAAGTTTTCGGACCAATATTATCAGGAACGCTGACTACACTTGCACCATTCTTCCCGCTTGCATTCTGGCCCGGAACAATAGGTAAATTTATGCACTTCATTCCCGTTGTATTGATATTAACTTTATTTGCTTCACTTGTTGTTGCATATATTTTTAACCCGGTATTTGCTGTTACATTTATGAAACACGACGATGAAAATGAAATTTCGGGAAATAAAAAGAAAATTGCGAGAAATGCCCTTGTAATAGCGGCATTAGGAGTTATTGCCCATCTTTTTAAACATAACGGAATAGGAAATTTCTTGTTTTTTGTTTCCGTATTTTTTGTGCTTCACAATATTTTCGGGTATAAAATTTTATTGAGGTTTCAGCATAAAATTTTACCGCGGCTGCTTGGCATGTACGAAAACTTTCTGCGATGGTCATTATATAAAAGGCGCCCGTATTACCTGATAGCATTAGTGGTTGCCCTGTTGTTCATATCCGTTGCAGTTAATGTGCTGAGAAAACCGAAAGTGGTTCTTTTTCCTGCAGGCGATCCGCAATATATATACACATATATTAAACTTCCGGTCGGAACAGATGTTAAAATTACCGATTCAATAACCGACATTGTTGAAAAGAAAATAAAAGATGTTTTGAATAAAGGTTTTAAGAATGGAAAAAACCCAATAGTTGAATCTATGATTTCAAATGTATCGATAGGTGCATCGGAATCAATGTTTGACAGGTCGTCAACTTCCAACAAGGGTAAAATTACGGTTGGATTTGTTGAGTTTTCAAAACGACAGGGAATCTCCACAACGCAATATCTCGATAAAATGAGAGAAGCGGTGAAAGACGTTCCCGGCGCGCAAATAACGGTTGATGCAAGCAAAATGGGACCGCCTTCTTCTGGAAAACCCATAAACATAGAAATCAGCGGCGACAATATCGAGGAACTTCTGGCTGTTTCCGAGGAGTTTAAAAAATATATAGAGTCGCAGAAAATTCCGGGAATTGAACAATTAAAATCGGACTTCGACAATACAAAACCCGAAATAGTAATTGACATTGACCGCGAAAGAGCCAACCGCGAAGGCATATCAACAGCACAAATAGGTAATGAAATAAGAACTGCAATCATCGGAAAAGAAACTTCAAAGTTCAGGGAAGATGAAGACCAGTACCCCATACAAATAAGGTACAGCAAAGATGTGCGTGAAAACATTGACAAATTGTTAAACCTGAAAATAATATACCGCGATATGACAACCGGTATCTTACGCCAGATACCGCTTTCGGCAGTTGCAAAAATAAATTACGAAAACAGCTACGGCGGAATAAACCGCAAAAATCTTAAAAAGGTTGTAACTCTCAGCTCGAATGTTTTAACAGGTTATGCTGCAAATGACATAAACCAGGCAATAGCAAAAACTGTACCCGGCTTTAATAAAAAAGAAGGTGTTGAAATAAGCTTAACAGGCGAAAAAGAAGACATGATGGATACGCAGAATTTTATGGCAAAGGCAATGCTGCTTTCTTTATGTATAATAATGTTTATTCTGGTTACTCAATTTAACTCAACAGGCAAAACATTGATAATACTGTCGGAAGTTATATTCTGTGTTGTGGGTGTTTTGCTGGGATATTTTATTTTCGGAATGGATTTTTCAATGGTTATGACAGGAATGGGAACTGTTGCTCTTGGAGGTATTGTGGTACGCAACGGAATACTTCTTGTTGAATTCACTGATGTTTTAAAGGAACGCGGACTGAAAACCAGGGACGCAATAGTGCAGGCGGGGAAGTTCAGAATTACACCCGTGCTGCTTACATCAATTGCAACAATGTTCGGACTTATTCCTCTTGCAGTGGGATTCAATATTAATTTTGAAACTTTATTTACTGAACTCAATCCGCATATATGGATTGGCGGCGACAGCGTTAAATTTTTCGGTCCCCTTTCATGGACAATTGTTTTCGGACTGGGATTTGCAACATTTCTTACTTTGGTTCTTATTCCTGTTATGTATTACATTATGTATGCCGGAAAAGTTAATGTTAAAAGAAGAAAATCAAACAGAATTGCCAGAAGAGCTGTCAGGAGTGATGTTTTGATATAAAATATGATGTAAGAGGTAAGAAATACTCTGAACGCAAAACGCATAATGCTGAACGAAATATAAATCTCACCTTGGCGCTAAGAATCAGCAGAATATACTCTGTCAAATAAAAATAAATCAATTTTTTCTTGTTTTTGTAAATTTATCTTTTGTATCTTTGCACCCTCATTTGAAATATTGAAATGAAAATAAATAATATCATAATCGCTTTATCAATCGTTATTGTCATTATTGGCAGTAAAGCGGGAATGGTATAATCATATTTATATAAAGATTTAAAAGCCGTTCCTGAAAAAGAGAGCGGCTTTTTTTATTTACATATATTAAAATAATAAAACAGGAAAAGATGAAAAAATTTAAAAACATATTAACTCCCATTGTCATTATCGTGGTTATTGTCCGACCGTCGGGGTGAGAGATATTTATGTTAAGATAACAGCCCTTCTCACTCCGACTTGAGAAGGGTTTTTTTTTGAGACTATGATTTCAGGAATCCGTCGGCCGACGGATGAACCGAAATCATCAAGTCGAAAAATCCCGACAGTGAAACGATTCGGGATAGGTCAAATAGAAAATTTTAAAAAATCAATAAGTCATGAATACACTTACAAAAGAAAAAAGCTTTGAAACAGATAAAAAGAAAATGCAAACAACAGGTGCCGATGCGGTAATACGTTCACTGGTTGAAGAAAAGGTTGATACAATATTCGGATATATAGGCGGCGCAATAATGCCGGTATATGATGCATTATCTTTTTATGAAGATAATGTAAAGCATATAATGTCGAGGCATGAACAGGGCGCAATACATGCTGCACAGGGTTATGCACGTACAACAGGAAAAACAGGCGTTTGCTTTGCAACATCGGGTCCGGGAGCCACCAACCTGGTTACAGGTCTTGCCGATGCAATGCTCGATTCAACTCCTCTGGTTTGCATAACCGGTCAGACAAATTCTTCATTGCTCGGAACAGATGCTTTCCAGGAAGCAAACATGATAAGCATTTCAATGTCTATAACAAAATGGAATTTTCAGATAACAAAAGCAGAAGAAGTGCCGTCGGTAATAGCAAAAGCTTTTTATGTTGCCAATACAGGTCGTCCGGGTCCTGTGCTTATAGATATAACCAAAGATGCACAATTTGCAAAGATGGATTTTGAATATAAAAAATGCGAAAATCTGAGAAGTTATTTCCCTTATCCGAAACCTGATGATAAATCAATAGAAGCAGCAGCACAATTGATAAATAATGCAAGAAAACCATATTTGCTGGTCGGACAGGGAGTCCTAATATCGAAAGCGCAAAATGAATTATTGGCATTTGTTGAAAAAACGGGAATACCGGTGGGTTCTACTTTGCTTGGCCTGTCTTGTTTTCCTTCGGCTCATAAATTATATACAGGCATGCTCGGTATGCACGGAAATCTGGGTCCCAATCTTAAAACAAACGAATGTGATGTATTGATAGCAGTTGGAATGCGTTTCGACGACAGGGTAACAAGCAATTTAAAATTTTATGCAAAACAGGCAAAAGTAATACACATAGATATAGATGCTTCGGAGTTTAACAAAAATGTTAAAGTTGATGTTGCCGTTCATGCCGATGCAAGGGAAGCTCTGCTTGCCCTCATGCCGGTGGTAAATGAAAAGTCTTATCCGGCGTGGCTTTCTGAATTTGAAGATTGTCATGATAAGGAATATGATGAAGTCATATTGCAACAGTTATTTCCGTTTTCGGAAGAACTGAAAATGGGAGAAGTTATAAAAATGGTTTCTGATAAAACCAATGGTGATGCAATAGTTGTAACCGACGTAGGACAGCATCAGATGATGTGTGCAAGATACAGCAGTTTTAAAAATCCGCGGACTTTTGTTTCTTCCGGAGGATTGGGAACAATGGGATTCGGATTGCCTGCTTCAATTGGAGCTAAAATAGGGAACCCCGGAAAAGAAGTAGTTGCCTTTTTAGGTGATGGCGGTTTTCAAATGACAATACAGGAACTCGGAACCATAATGCAGTATAAAGTACCTGTTAAAATAATAATACTGAACAATAGTTTTCTTGGAATGGTAAGACAATGGCAGGAAATGTTTTTTGAAAGCAGGTACATGACAACCGAAATGACAAATCCTGATTTTGTTGCAATAGCAAAAGCTTATGGCATAAAAGCCAAAAGAGTTAGTGAAAGAAAAGAACTTGAAAATTCGGTTAACGAAATGCTGAATCATGAAGGCTCGTACATACTCGAAGTTGTTGTTGAAAAAGAACAAAATGTTTTTCCAATGGTTCCCGTTGGTGAATCAATAACTAATATGAAATTAAATTAGTTTATAATTTGTTTTAATAAAAACTAAAAATGGAAAAAGAATATACATTATCGGTATTGGCAGAAAATCAGGTTGGGCTGACAAACAGAGTTACTGCAATATTGGCGAAGCGAAAAATCAACATTGAAAATTTATCGGGAACGGAAACGGAAAATAAAAATGTTTACAGGTTGATAATAGATGTTAAAACAAGAGAAGAAATAATTGAAAATGTGATATTGCAGATAGAAAAACAAATAGATGTCGTGAAGGCTGTTGCATATAATGAAAATGAATTGATACGCCGTGAAACAGCTATTTACAAACTGCCGTCAGCAGAATATGAAAAGAGCAAGGACATTGAACAACTGATAAAACAATACGATGCGAAGATAATTATAAACGAATCCGATTACATCATTGTGGAAAAAACAGGAGATAAAAAAGAGGTCCAGGAATTGCTTGATAAGTTCAAATCATTCGGAATACTTGATTTTGCAAGATCCGGAAGGATAACTATAAAGCACACAAAAACAGAAGAATTAAAATAAAAAAAACAATAAATTTAAATTATAAAATAATGAAAGAAACAGAAGTCGACACGGTATTTTTTCCTGAAGTAAGCGAAATACAAAGTGCAGGAATGAAATTGAAAAACGTAGTTACAAAAACTCCGTTAACAAAAAATTTCATTTTATCGGAAAAATATGATGCAAACATTTTGCTGAAGCGAGAAGATTTGCAGGAAGTACGTTCTTACAAAATAAGGGGAGCGTATAATAAAATTTCAAGTTTGTCGAAAGAAGAAATAAAAAACGGAGTTGTTTGTGCAAGCGCCGGTAACCATGCTCAGGGCGTTGCATATTCGTGCAGTAAGCTTGGAATTAAAGGTAAGATATTTATGCCTCATACAACTCCCAGTCAAAAAGTAAAACAGGTTGAAATGTTCGGCAAAGAATGGGTGGAAGTTGTTCTTACGGGAGACAATTATGATGATTGCTGTGAGGAAGCAATCGAATATTGCACGGAAAATAATTCTGCATTCATTCATCCGTATGATGACATAAAAATAATAGAAGGACAAGGAACTGTTGGTCTGGAGATATTGGCAGATGCAAAAGAATCTATAGATTATTTATTTGTTCCTGTCGGCGGCGGCGGATTGGCTGCCGGTACTGGCGCTTATTTCAAGCTGCTGAGCCCGCATACCAAAATTATCGGAATAGAACCCGAAGGTGCTCCTTCGATGAAAAAATCACTGGAAGCAGGCGAAGTTGTAACTCTTGAAAATATTGATACTTTTGTTGATGGTGCGGCAGTTAAAAGAGTAGGCAATCTTACTTTTGATATTTGCAAGGATGTTCTCGACGATATGATAACCGTTCCCGAAGGAAAAATATGCACAACAATATTGAAATTATATAATGAAGAAGCAATAGTTGTTGAACCTGCCGGGGCAATGTCAATAGCGGCGCTTGATTTTTATAAAGATGAAATAGAAGGTAAAAACGTTGTTTGCGTTGTGAGCGGAAGCAATAACGACATAACAAGAACTGAAGAAATAAAAGAACGTTCATTGCTTTACGAAAAACTTAAGCATTATTTTATAGTTCGTTTTCCGCAAAGGGCAGGTGCTTTGAGGGAATTTCTTCTCGAAGTTCTGGGTCCGAACGATGATATAAGTTTTTTTGAATATTCGAAAAAAAATAATAAAGACTCGGGTCCGGCAGTTATAGGCATCGAACTTCAGAACAAAGAAGATTTTGAAAAGCTTATTGAAAACATGAATCATAAAAAAATAAATTATAAATATTTAAACGAAAAACCGGATTTGTTTGAATTTATTATTTAAAGACAAATAGTTTAAAGTTTAATGTCTAAAGCCTGCCTGACGGCAGGCAGGTTTAAAGTTATGCATATTGAACTTCAGAACATAGAATAGGGTTGACAATAAAAAAATTAACATACTAATTTCAAATTTATTTTAATCGGAAACAGAATAAATAAAGAGCAGTTAGCTCAATTAATGAGAACTTTAAACCTTAAACTTTAGACTTTAAACTTTTTAAAAAACCGAAAGCTTATTAAACATGAAAATACCTTTAAGAAGCGATATCACCACAAAAGGAAGATTAATGGCAGGAGCAAGAAGTTTGTGGAGAGCAAACGGAATGAAAGAAGAACATTTCGGAAAACCTATAATTGCCGTTGTAAACTCATTCACGCAATTTGTTCCCGGTCATGTTCATTTGCATGATATCGGGCAATGTGTGAAATCTCTTATTGAAAGCAAGGGCTGTTTTGCTCCTGAATTCAACACTATTGCAATAGATGACGGCATAGCAATGGGGCATGACGGAATGTTGTATTCATTACCGTCGCGCGAAATTATTGCCGACAGCGTGGAATACATGTGCAACGCTCATCGGGTTGATGCGATGATCTGCATTTCTAATTGCGATAAAATAACTCCCGGCATGCTGATGGCAGCAATGCGTCTGAATATTCCTGCAATTTTTGTTTCGGGCGGACCTATGGAAGCAGGTGTTTTTAATGAAAAAAAATATGATTTGGTTGATGTGATGGTGAAAGGTGCCGATAAAAATGTTTCCGACAAAGAACTCGAAGCTCTTGAAAAATCAGCTTGTCCGACATGCGGCTCGTGTTCCGGAATGTTCACTGCCAATTCTATGAACTGCCTGAATGAAGCACTCGGCTTTGCATTGCCAGGCAACGGCACTATTCTCGCAACTCATAAAAACAGGTTGAATTTATTTCAAAAAGCTGCAAACAGAATTGTTGAAATGGCATTTGAATTTTATGAAAAAGGTGATAATTCGGTGCTTCCGCGAAGCATAGCAACAAAAGCGGCATTCATAAATGCGATGACTCTCGATATTGCAATGGGCGGCTCAACAAATACTGTCCTGCATTTGCTTGCTATTGCAAATGAAGCGGAAGTTGATTTTACAATGAACGATATAGATGAATTATCAAAAAAAGTTCCGTGCATATGCAAGGTTTCTCCGAGCTCACGTTATCATATGGAAGATGTAAACCGTGCTGGCGGAATATTTTCTGTTCTCGGTGAACTTGAAAAAAATAAATTGCTCGATACTTCCGTAAAAAGAGCCGATGCAAATTCACTCGCGGAAATTATTGATAAATACGATATGATTCGTCCAACGGCAATTTCCGAAGCAATTGAAAATTGCAAAAGCGCTCCTGCTTCATCAGGAATAAATTTAAAACTTGCATCACAAAATAATTTTTATAAAGAATTGGATGCCGACAGAAAAAACGGATGCATAAGAAATTTTGAAAATGCTTATCACAAAGACGGCGGATTGGCAGTACTTTATGGAAATCTGGCTAAAGATGGATGCATTGTGAAAACTGCAGGTGTTGATTCTTCTTTATTTAAATTCAAAGGAAAAGCAAAAGTCTTCAATTCGCAGGAAGATGCATGCGAAGGAATTCTTTACGGCAAAGTTAATGGGGGCGATGTTGTTGTTGTTCGTTACGAAGGACCAAAAGGCGGACCAGGAATGCAGGAAATGCTTTATCCTACCTCTTATCTGAAATCTGCATCACTTGATAAAAAGTGTGCACTAATAACCGATGGAAGATTTTCCGGCGGAAGCTCAGGTTTATCAATAGGTCATGTTTCTCCCGAAGCCGCTGCAAAAGGGGAACTTGCACTGGTTGAAAACGGCGATGAAATTGAAATAAATATTCCCGAAAGAAAAATAAATGTTTTGATTTCTGATGAAGAATTGAAATTGCGTTTCAATAAGGAAAATGCAAAAGGTGAAAATGCTTTTAAACCGGCAGGAAGGAAAAGAATTGTTTCAAAAGCATTGCAGATATATTCACAAAACGTAAGCTCTGCCGATAAAGGAGCAGTAAGGAAAATATAAAATAAAAATTGCTAAACTGTTTAATTGTTAAATTGCTAAAAAGCAACTATTGATTGAATAATCATAGATAAAACAACAATTCAACAATTAAACAATTCGACAATTTGACATTTAAAATAATAACTTTATAAACTTTTTAACTTTACAAACTTTTAAACTAATTTAACTATGGCAAAAATTAATTTTGGCGGAACAATTGAAAATGTTGTTACCAGAGAAGAATATCCTTTGGAAAAAGCAAGAGAAATTCTCAAAAATGAAATCGTGGCTGTTATTGGCTACGGTGTGCAGGGACCTGCGCAGGCATTGAACATGAAAGACAACGGCGTGAATGTTATAATCGGACAGGCACCTGAATTTAAAAAAGACTGGGACAGGGCAGTTGCCGACGGCTGGATACCCGATAAAACTTTATTCCCTGTCGAAGTTGCTGCGACAAAAGGAACAATTGTAATGTATCTTGTTTCCGATGCGGCTCAAAAAACCATATGGTCAAAATTAAAACCATGTCTTAAAAAAGGTGATGCGCTTTATTTCTCTCACGGTTTTTCCATTACATACAAAGAACTCACAGGAGTTGTTCCTCCTGCCGATATTGATGTTATCATGGTTGCGCCGAAAGGTTCGGGGATGAGCGTTCGAAGGAATTTTCTTGCAGGCACGGGAATAAATTCAAGCTATGCCGTATTTCAGGATGTAACGGGCAGAGCCGAAGAACGAACAATTGCTCTTGGTATAACCATAGGTTCGGGATATTTGTTTCCAACAACTTTTCTCAGGGAAGTGTACAGCGACCTTACAGGCGAAAGAGGTGTTCTCATGGGAGCCCTCGCCGGCATTATCGAAGCACAATATCAAACTCTCAGGAAAAACGGTCACACACCTAGCGAAGCATTTAATGAATCTGTTGAAGAACTTACGCAAAGCTTAATCCGTCTTGTTGATGAAAACGGCATGGATTGGATGTATGCAAATTGCAGTGCCACCGCACAAAGAGGAGCCCTCGACTGGAGGCATAAATTCCGCGAAGCTGTTCTTCCCGTGTTCGACAAACTTTATGAAAGCGTGAAAACAGGTAAGGAAGCTGAAATTGTTATTGATAGACTCAGCAGTCCGAATTATCAGAACGACCTTGCAAAGGAACTTAAAGAAATGCGAGATTCCGAACTATGGCAGGCTGGTGTGGCGGTGAGAAAACTAAGACCGTAATAAAAAGCTACGAGCTGCGAGCCATGAGAAAATAAAGTTTTGCAGTTAATTTCCTTTTTTCTCGTAGCTCGAAGCTCATAGCTCACAGCTATGATTATTAAAAGTTAAACAATAAACCAAGCTAAGAGAGAAAATAGAAATTTCATTACTATATTTGCAATTATTATGAAATTCATTTACCCTTCATTTCTCTTTGCTCTCGCCGCTATTGCAATTCCTATAATTATTCATTTATTTAATTTCAGGAAATTCAAGAAAATTTATTTTCCCGATATAAGATTTTTACAATCTGTAAAACAGGAAACGCAGTCGAAATCGAAACTCAAACATTTGCTGGTTTTAATTTCAAGAATTCTTGCCATAAGCTCACTCGTTATTGCCTTTTCTCAGCCCTATATTCCTCTTGGCAATAAAGAAATAAACTTAAAAAATAAAGTTATAAGCATTTATGTTGACAATTCCTTCAGCATGGAAGCGGTTAATGAAAACGGCACTTTGCTTGATGAGGCAAAAAGAAAAGCAAAAGAAATTGCAATGGCTTACAGGCAAAGCGACGAATTTCAACTGCTTACAAATGATTTTGAGGGCAGGCACCAGCGCCTTTTTAACCGCGATGAATTTCTCGAAATGATAAATGAGATTAAAATTTCGCCATCGGTAAAAACATTGTCCGAAGCCGTTTCCCGACAGAATGATTTAATAAATAATTATACAATCGGCAAATATATTTATATGGTTTCCGATTTTCAAAAGAGCATTTCCGATATCGAAAAAATAAATAAAGACAGCAGCGTAAATATCAGTTTTATTCCTCTGAATGTTAAGGAAAGTCCAAACCTTTACATTGATTCCTGCTGGTTCTTATCTCCGGTGAGGCAGTTGAATAAAGTTGAAAAATTAATGGTGAGGGTAAAAAATATTTCAGGAAAATCTTTTGAAAACATTCCGCTGAAATTATTCATTAACAAAAAACAAAAAGCGCTTGCAAGCATTGATATAGGAGAAAATTCACAAACAGATGTTTTGCTTTCATTCACTGTAAATGAGGCAGGAATCCAAAACTGCCGACTGGAAATAACCGATTATCCTGTTGTTTTCGATGATAAATTTTATTTTTCATTTACCGTAAATAATAAAATTTACGTTTCAATCATCAATGGAAAAGATGAAAATAAATATCTGAATTCTTTATTTATAAATGACTCGGCAATAGTGCTGAAAAATTCACAGGAAGATAAAATTGATTATTCGAAATTGTCCGGGAATTCATTTATAATATTAAACGAAGTTGAAAAAATATCAAGCGGTTTATCTCAGGAATTAAATAAATTCGTAAGCAATGGTAGTAGTTTGCTTGTTATTCCGGCAAGAAAAATTGATTTCGATTCATACAAAAGTTTTTTATCATCACTTCAGTCAAAGTATTTTGAAAAAGCCGATTCCTCGGAACTGAAAGTTGATAAAGTGAATTTTGAAAATATTCTTTTTAAGGATGTTTTTGAAAAAATACCTGAGAACATTGAACTTCCAAAAATAAAATATCATTATGTTTTGAGTAAAAATTTACGTTCAATGGAGGAATATATTTTAAAACTTCAGAACGGCGATATGTTTTTAAGCAGTCAGAATTTCAACAAAGGAAAAATATATCTTCTGTGTTCTCCTCTTAACGATGAGTCGGGAAATTTTCAGAAACAGGCAATATTCGTTCCTGCGGTTTATAATATTGCTTTGCAGAGCCAGCCGACATCTCCGCTGTTTTATACTATCGGCAATGATGAAAATATTGAACTCAGCAATATTAATTTATCAGGTGAAGATATTTTTAAAATAAAAGATATTTCTTCAGACTTTACAGTAATTCCCGAACATAAATTACTGAATTCACAATATTTTCTGAACATTCATAATCAGATTACGAATGCGGGAAATTATATTGTTTCGGTTAAAGACAAAGATTTAACCGGAGTTTCATTTAATTTCAACCGCAAAGAATCAGCTCTGAATTATTATGATGATGCCGAAATTGAAGATTTATCAGTTAAAGCCAAACTTTCAAATTCTTCCGTTATCTATACCAAAAACACTTCTTTAACAAAAACCATTCTCGAGTATAACCAGGGAAAAAAACTCTGGAAAATATTTGTGATTCTTGCCTTGCTGTTCCTCGCAGCTGAAATTGCTTTGCTGAGGTTTTGGAAATAAAGTAGCCACAGATTATTCGCAAACTTTCTTTTCAAAGGAGCTCATGAGATCGCTTCGCTTAGTTCACAGATTAAAAATTACTCTTTTTTTTATCTGTGAATCTGTGGCATTTTAAATTTTTCAAGAATCGTTTTACTGCAATTTTTTGGGTTATATTAAAATACCCCAAAAATTCATTTCTAGCACATAAATATTAGTGTAAAAATTACATTGATTTTCAGTATATTACAAATAGCTAATATATAATATTAATAACTTTATTGCCAAAAACTTGACTTTCGTCGAATTATTTCGTATATTTCTAAAACATTAAAGATAATTAAAGAGTATAAGTATATAAAATATAATAAGGCAGATAAAAAATGTTGAGAAACTTAAAACATATCGCCCTTTTTATTTTGCTATTTCATTTATCAGTAAATGTTATTGCCGATACTCATACATCAAAACAATCCGGTGATTGGACCACAGGAGCGACCTGGGTTGGTAACGTAGCTCCCGCATCAACTGATAATGCTATTATTGTTGATGGTACTAATGTCGCAATTCCTAATGGAGGTACCGGCACAGTAAAAGATCTTACGATAAATGACGGAGGTGTTATTTCAATTGGTAACAAAACCCTTACTATTACAGGTAACTTGGTTTTTAACGGTGCAATTATTTCAACTCATCAGAATGCAGACATACACATGAATGGAGCCGGCGCAACTGTTGATGGCACGGGATATATTGACCTTACCACAAGTAAAGCAGACAAACAATATTTTTATGTGGATAATAATATTTCGTTTCTCTCAACTGCTGATTTACTTTTTACATCTTGTCAAATTCAAATTGCCAATTCAATGACCTTAACAAATAATGGTATTGTAACTATTGAAAATGGCATATTAGGAGGTAATGCTTCATCAACATGGACCAATGCCGCAAATTCAACATTAATATGCGGTAATGTTATTTTGGCAACAGGCATTCTTAATGCTTCAGCAAGTGGAAATACAGTTGAGTATTATGGTGCTGTTGTTAATGATGTGAAGTTGCCGTCTTCAAGTCAATATTATAATCTTACCATATCCGGTTCGGCTATAAAGTCCTTGACGGGCAATACTGATATAAACGGCAATTTAACTATTTCGGGTATTTTTGATGTAACTAATGCAAATAATTATAAAATAACCCTTGCAGGCAACTGGAGCAACAGCAACACTTTTTCCTGTGAAAGCGGGGAAGTTGAATTTGACGGAAGCGGCGACCAGACAATAACAAACACAAACACGGGAACAGAAACATTTTATAATTTAAAAGTAAATAAATCTGCCGGAACATTAACTTTAAATAACAATACAACTGTTTTACACACTTTGACAATGACGCAGGGCAATATCGTTTCCACTGCAACTGCCCTATTAACTCTTGGTGATGGTACAGGCACCCAGGAAGGTACATTAAGTCGTACTGCAGGAACAATAGTTGGTGAATTTGAGCGATGGTGTTCGCAAACAGGTTTTGCTTATTTGTTTCCTATCGGAACAAGCACTTATTACAGACCGGTAACACAAACTTTTAATTCT
>JAQUPB010000027.1 GCA_029004185.1 Bacteroidales bacterium
TCTTTTTTTAGTTATGAACAAGTTAACACATATTAACAAAAGAAAAAAGAAGCAAAAAAGAAAAATTTGCATAATAACATCTTTGAGTTAAACATTAAAATGCAAATCTAAAGGCCGACGGACTTCTTAAATCATAGTCTCATTAAAATAAAAAGTCCCGAATTTTTCGGGACTTTATGTTAATTTTTATGGTAAAATAAACTCAGTCCCGTTTTATCCGAGTAAAGAAAAAGTAAAAATAAAATACTGAGTTGTTATTGGTTTTCATATAATATAAAAATAAGGATACAAAGATAAAGGTTAATTTATTAATAGCCAAAAAAACATTAAAACAAAAAAGGACTGCCTTTATTTGAGGCAGTCCTTTTTTTGGATAACTTATTATTTACAAAGGAAGGTAAATTGTGCCAGTTTTGCTGCCTTTTTCCCAGTCAAGTTTTACTTTTGCTGGGCAGTCACCGTTGGTTATAGGTTTGTCATTTACATCATACCCTGCAGTTATTGTAGCTTTTATATCATCGGCTGGTATTGATATTGACAATACACCTGATGCGGGATCCCATGCACATGCCTGTTTTATTGATATTGAAGTTAATATTTGTGAATAGAAAGCATCACCTTTTCTTGTATCACCCCATGTTTCAAGATTTGAATATCCGTTAGCTGAACCAAATCCATCGGCAGTTAATATCAGTTGCTGAGTGCTTGCATTACCGGTGAAAGTTAACTGTCTTGCTATGTTCCATTTTCTTGTTGTGCCATCATCGAAAGTTGCATCAAGATATCCTGAAACTCTGTGTACAACCGATGTTGTTGTTCCGTTACCCAAATCTACAACTCTGCCGCCGCTTACGTTTTCAAAAGCTTTCATTCCGTTTACAGTTACAGTTCTTGCATGTTTTGTTATTTTGAAGTTAATAAACTGAACATAAACTTTTGCTCCTGCAGTTTTCCATGAGTCGCTTATTTTCTTTTTAACGATAATAACACCTTTTCTGATAACATTCTGCAGGCAGTTCAAACCGTCATATGTTAATGTATATCTTATGGTGTCGCCGTTAATAACAACTGTATCTAAAGTAACGTTACACGGTAATTTATATCCTCTTCCTCTCGAGCCTTGTTCCAATATATCATTGGCGTCATTCAGTCCTTCATCGGAAGCACACTGAACTGTGTTTTGATCTTTGGAAAGTTGTTCCATTGAATCGGTATTGGTTTTTTCATCTTTTTTACATCCTGTCAGGCCGATCCCTATCACAGCTATCAGGACAATTGCCAGTTTTTTTAGTTCTGTTTTCATAATTTTTGGTTTTTAAGATTTATAATGTTTTTAGTTTCTGTTTTTAATGCTTTTCGATAATAATACACTTCGAATTTGTTTTACCCTTATTAGTTTATAATATTTTTTAGTAATACCTGAAGAGCATCGGAATTATTATTATGCAAAAATTTAAATAATGCCGGAGCTACTATTATGCAAAACAGGAACATTATGTAGATTATCCAGTGCATATTTGCTTTTATTGTTTTCATAGTTTTTGGTTTTTATAAGGTTTATATTTTTTTTATTTTTATTGCTTTTCGATAATAATACACTTCAAATTTGTTTTACCCTGACGGGCACTTGAAATTTTTCAATATTATTTGAATAATTCCGGAGCTATAATTATGCAAAACATTGCTATCGTGTAGATTATCCAGTAGATATTTGCTTTTATTGTTTTCATAACTTTTGGTTTTTAAAGGTTAATGATTTTGTTTTTGTTCAATAATAATACACCCGGAAAGAGAATTACCCTTATAGAAGAATAGTAAATTTTTAAGTGGAAAAAACTGATTTTCAGTTGAATGAAACAAAATAAAGTAAAAACCAGAAAAGATAGTTTTTATCTTCTTTCGTGTGCAGGAGTTTTTCTTTTCTTTTTTTTGAAGAAAACCATAGAATCGTAAAAGTGCATGTATTCGCAGTTTGCACTGAAAAAGGAAACACCAATGTTCTTGCAATCCGAGAAGTGTACTTGGTTTGTCAAGTCCACCAGATATTTTGAAAAATTCATAAATGTATACTCATTGGTTATATCTTTATATCCTTCCCAGTAACTTGTATGTGTATCTTCGCATACATAAATTCCATTTTCTTTCAGCAGCGGAAATAATGTAATAAATGATATTATTTGCAGCGATGCAATGTGTCCGCCATCATCTATTATAATGTCAAAAGGTCCGTATTTGCTGTTTACGTTTTTAAGAAGTTTAATATCGGTCTGATCGCCAATGATGACGGTAATGTCTTTACCGCTATGTTTTGCGCATTGGGGGTCAATATCAATGCCAAATATTTTTGAATCTTTCCCGAAAAAAGACTTCCACATTTTTAAAGAACCGCCTCTTTCCACTCCGATTTCAAGAATGTTTACAGCAGAATCCTTAAATTTTTTGAAATGTTCATAATAAGCGCGAAAATAATTATGCCATTTGTCTATATCTTTATTTTTATTTGATAAGAAAAAATCATAAAGTTCATTTTTCGTTTCTTCGGGTTCGCTTTTTAAAAATTCGGGTTTTAGAAAATCATTAAAAATTTCTTTTATTTCATCTTTTTGATTTGGGTAATTTTTTACCAACAATGGTTGTAATTTAACAATTTGAAATTCATTATTGCATTTTTTAATCCAGATTAATAAAGCCAGTATGATCAAAATTAAGAAAGCGGATAAATAAACAAAGAAATTTTTCATACGAATATTAAATTTATTATTCTAAAATATTTTTTAAATTATCAGTATTATCCTGCTGGTAAAATTAATAAAGTTCTCAAGTTCTTCCGATGTGTTTTTTATTTAAATGAACTTTTAAGGCAGCACATAAATTGTCACAGTAGTAACAGCGCATGCGCCGAAAAACCCTGCGGCTCCTTCACTTAAATTCGTTGGTACGTTTGAATGGGCAGAATCGAACAATCCGCCGCTCCATGTTGTTTCTGACAGCAAAGCTCGTAAAAATTCAACATGTTCGGGAGTTAATGAATATCTTCTTTCAACAATTTTAGTGCCGGCAGGGAATGATACCTTTTCTATTTCGGGTGGAAGAACTTCGCTTACATCTATTGTTGGCAAAGAATAATACATGAATTTTGCTTTACATTTTTCAGGAAGAGAATCTATGTATGCGGGTAAATTTGACCAGTCGAGTGATAATTCCCACATGGCAGGATGGTTGGGAGCATAAGGATTACAAACTCTTACAATATGATAAAACTTACCGTCGTCATTTTTTGCATATACCAGAGGAACAAAATTTTCGCCGCTTACCATGTATGTTTTTGCCGTATAAGTTTTTCCGGTATAATCTATCAGTAAAGTATAATTTTTACCGGTTTTTGCGCTGAAGGAGGTGCCTGTTTTATAAATTCCGGAATTTGCAGGTTGTTCGGTTAAATTCCAAACCGAATCTTCATTGCTGATAACCACATTTGCACCAATAACCGGCTGAGGTACTTCATTCAACTCTGTGACGGAATGAGTAATTTTTATTTCATGTGATTTTTGTTCATCCGTAATTATACCATCAACAACAACTAAATCTTCGTGCTTTTCCTTTAATTGCCATTCAGTCTTTTTTTCACAACCGAACAAGAACAACAAAACAATTATGTAAAATATCTTTCTCATTTTAAAATTTAAAATTATATGATATTGACGGAATAACTCCTGACACGGAAATAATTGTCGGAACAGTTTTATAATCTCCGTTAAGGTTTGTCGGAACCACAAATTTACCGTTATCAGTCATTAGTTTATTAAAGTTTACTGAAAAAGGATTTGCTCTGCCATAGGCATTGTATATTGTAAAAACAAAACTGTGCTGATATTTTCTTACCGGCTTATTGATGTTGTATGTTACTGATAAATCCAACCGGTGATAATCAGGGAGGCGATCGTTATTTTTTTCTCCGTAAACCGGAACACTGTATCCGTTATAATAATAAAATCCGGTTGGCGTTGATACGGCACAACCCGTGGCATATATCCATCCTGCCGAAAGTATCCATCGCCTGATGTTATAAGATAAATTCAAACAAACATCATGAGGTCTGTCGTAAAAAGCCGGATATTTTTCATCATTGTTTATTCCCTTAATCTGTTTGAATGTTCGTGAATAAGTGTACCCTACCCAACCGCTGAACTTACCTTCCATTTTTCTGAACATAAATTCCGTTCCGTACGACCATGCTTTTCCAAACCGTAATTCCCCTTCAAGTAAAGGGTTGAAAAGCATATTGGCATGGTCTTTATAATCAATCTGATTATAGAACATTTTGTAAAATGGCTCTACCGAAAATATAAGTTTTGATTTAAAAAGTCCCTGAAAATAACCAAGCGAAAACTGATCTGCTTTCTGTGGCTTTATTGTTGGTCCGCTTGGTACCCACACTTCGAGTGTAGTAAAAGGACTTGTTGAATTTGACAATAGTTGCAAGAATTGTGTTGTTCTGCTGTAACCTGCTTTTAATGATGAAATTTTATTTATAGAATATGTAATATTTATTCTTGGTTCAATGTTCACAAAAGTTGAATATGCAGTTTTGCTATCTACTAATTGTGTGTCCATCACCTGATAATTTACATTATAATAATAAACCGTTGTTTCTCCATAATCCTGCCACATCGGAATTCTGAAGCCATATCGCAATGAGAATTTTTTACTTATTTCGTGGTCATTGCTTATATAAAAATCAGACTCACGGGAATTATATTTTGGAACTAACGGCGCCTGATTTTTAAGAGCTATGTCCGACAAATTAATATTGCCGGGATTTGAATTATTGCTTCCGATATCTATTCCTGTTTTAATTGTGTTTGAGGGATTGGGATAAAAGGTAAAATCGGTTTTGATATTGAAATTTCCTATTGACGAATTCCAGTAATCTTTGAGCCCCTTGGAAAGATATAAATAATAGTAGTAATGGCTTGAATATAAAGTTGTATTTGAAAAGAGTTTATCATTAAAAATATGATTCCACCGTATTGTAAATAATGAATTTTCCCAACTTATTCCGTAAGTATTTATTTCCGATGAACCTAATATGCTGTATTCATCTTTACCTCCGTAAATTGTCAAAAAAAGACGGTCGTTGTTACCGATTCTGAAGTTAAGTTTCGTATTAAAGTCCGTGAATCCGAATTTTAAATTTTTATCATTGTTTGTTAATGGAATTACCAGCCATTCAAGATTTGACTTTCTTAATGACATATAAAAAGAACTTCTGTCTTTTTTAAAAGGTCCTTCAAATGAAAGATTTGAAGTAAACAATCCGATGCTTCCTCCTGCACAGAGTTTTTTCATGTTTCCGTCTTTTGATTTAATATCAATAACGGATGACAATCTTCCACCGTAGCTTGCGGGGAAATCGCCTTTGTATGCTTCAATATCTTTTATTGCATCGGGTGCGAAAGCAGAAAAAAACCCGAACAGGTGCGAAGGATTATAAATCGGAGCTTCATCAAGTAAAATGAAATTCTGATCACTGTTTCCTCCGCGCACATAAAAAAGCGCAGAACCATCGCCGTAAGATTTAATTCCGGGAACTGCCTGCAACGATTTAATTATATCGACCTCACCGACAAAACCCGGCATTTGCGTTAACGTTTTCGGAGATAATTTCATGTTGCTGGCCTGATGTTCTTTTATTTCTTCTTCGGGCTTATTGTTTACATTTATTTCAACTGCTTTCATTTCAATTTTTTCAACTTCCATGTCCGTTGATATTTTCTGATTTGATTTCAACTCTAAATCCCGAACAATGTTTTTATATCCGATAAATGAAAATGCAAGTTTATAACTTCCCTCGGGCAAAGTCAGTGAATAAAATCCATAAGCATTTGTATTGTTTCCCAGAGTTGTTCCCTTAATGTAAACTGTTGCGCCAATCAGAATTTCTCCGGTGGATTTGTCTTTTATGTATCCGCTTATTGTATATTTTGCTTTTTCTTTTTGTGTTTGTTTTCCCTCGGTAGTCTGAACATCTTCTTTTTTATGCGGTTTCAGAACGATTTGCTTTTCCACAACCATATAGTCAATGCCGTTTTTTGTGAAAATTTCATCACATATTTCCCTTACTGTTTTGTTTTTGGCTTTTATGGTTATTTTTTTATCAAGAGGAATAAGAGAAGGACTGTACGAAAAATTAACTTTACCCAAATCACTTATCATATTGATGATTTCACCAAGTGCTTTGTCTTTTACTTTAAGTGTTATTTTATTTTCAATATTCTGTGGAAACGAAAGGTTAATAAACAAAAAAATAAAAATGATTATCAGAAAACCATTTTTATTTCCCCGGAATTTCAATGCGAGCATAAATTTTGCTTATTTGCAACTGTTACCGTAGATTTCTATTCTCGAACCGCTGTAATTTATTTTTATGTCTATTGTTGTTTTGAGAACATTAAGTATGGATTCCAGTGATTGATTTTCAAAGGTAACATTTACTGTACAATCAGCAAGTTTCTTGTCAGTTATTTTAATGTTGGAATGATAAACTTTATTCAGGGTTTTTACAAGTTCACTTAATGTTGTATTATTGAAGATAAGTTTCTTTGTTTTGAAAGCCATGTAATTTTCATCTTCGTTCGCCGATTTTGTTATTACTTCTTCTTCTTTTGATATTTCTGCTTTTTCGCCAGGCTTAAGAATTATTTTATCCGAAAGATAGTTTTTGTAATAAACAGCTACACTTCCTTCGGTGAGAATTACCTCAACTTTACCATTAGCCCCGTTTGTATTTACATAAAACGATGTTCCCAGAACTTCAATATTTATATCATCTGTTGAAACAATGAAAGGTTTTGTTTTGTCGTGTGTAACGTTAAAATATGCTTCGCCTTTAAGTTTTATTTCCCTCTTGTTTCCCTTGAATTTTTTAGGATATTCAATGGTTGAATTTGCGTTAAGGGTGATTTCACTGCCGTCGGGTAATGTGTTTTTTACTGTTTCAACTTGCGCAACAAGTGTTTCGTATGTCGGCTTGTTGAGATAATTATATATAAAATATGTTGTAAGTCCTATCAGAATGAATGCAGCTGCTATTCTTACAACTTTTACAAAAATACTACCTCTTTGTTTTGCAGCAGGGGTTAGCTTGTAAACCGGTGTTTCTTTTTGAGTGTCCTTGCTTATTTTTGATTTAACTTTCAGCCATTCGTCTTCAATGTCAAGTTTTGTTTCAATTTTATTCTTTTCAATTGCAAACCATGTTTTCTGATACCCCTCAAATATCTTTTTATTATTTGCATCGGATTTCAGCCAAACAGAAAGCTGAAGTATTTCTTCGGAATTTGCTTCCCCGGAGAGGTACTTGGCTATCAAGTCGTTATAATATGTCTGACTGTTTTCCATTTATTTTTTCATTTGCTTTTCACCCATAATACACACAAAAATACTCTTACCCTTACGATACCCTTAAAAAAAATTAAAATTTATTTCTCATCAATATTTCGGTCAAAATTATTAATAATACATTAATATAATCGGCGAGTCGTTCCCTCATGTGCTGCAATGCTTTCGACATTTGCGTTTCCACGGTTTTGATTGATATTTGCAGCATATCGGCAATCTGCTGATATTTCATGTTTTCATATCGGCTCAAAACAAAAATCTCCCTGCATTTTTCGGGAAGTTCACCTATAGCATCATTTATCCTGCCTCGCAATTCTTTTTCACCAAGTTTATTATCGGCATGTTCTGCTTCAATCTGCAAACTCTCTATATCTATTATATTGTTATTGAATTTCTTGTTATCTCTCAGATAGTTTAAACATCTGTTGCGAATGGTTGTGGTAAGATATGTTTTTACCGGTTTCGACAAATCAATGGTATCTCTCTTTTCCCAAAGGGTAATGAATGAATCCTGAACAAGCTCCTTTGCAGTTTCATAATCTTTAACATAAGTTACAGCAAAAAAACACAATCCTTTGAAATTGCTTCTGAACATTTGTTCAAAAGTTTTTTCATCAAGGGTTTTTATGCTATCTGTTGTTTCCTGCTCCAGAAAAATTTATTTTTTACGGCTTTAGTTCTGCAAAGATAATTGAAGTTTGGTTATTAATAAAATATTATACAAAATGATATACTAACTCGTGCTATGTTATATCAATTGCAATTTATAGAATAGCCCAAAGGGATATTTTATAAATTGCAATGGTTAATGCCGATACACAATATATTTAGTCCGATTTA
Organism: Bacteroidales bacterium; assembly: GCA_029004185.1. Classification (GTDB taxonomy): domain Bacteria; phylum Bacteroidota; class Bacteroidia; order Bacteroidales; family JAHJDW01; genus JAQUPB01. The sequence continues at coordinate 8,242 of JAQUPB010000027.1, forward strand.
TTGGACTATTATATATTGGTAATCGGTATTAAAATACATTTTTAAACCAGTAACTTATAAGCAGGTAATCGGTAATCAGTCAGAACACCGATTACTGTTCATCGGTAACAATTTTGCTTTACATTTTTTGTCTGAAATATCATACAAATTGTCTGGAAAATCATTCAAATTGTATGAAATATCAGACATTAATAATAACTGATTAACTGTTACAAAATAGCATCAAAACTCCATTTACCGATCTCTGCCCCATGCTCTTTGCCTTCCGCTCTCTGCCCCGAAACAACTAATCTTTTCGTTTTCATTTTTATTTTTTATTTTTGAATTTCAAAAAAACTTCATTATGAGAAAATTTATTCTGTTTTCAGCAGCAATTTATTTTGCTTTAAATTTATTTTCGCAACCCGCATCATGGAGTCCGCGAGGTATTGGAGGTGGAGGCGCATTATTTTCCCCAAGCATAAATCCGGGAAATAACAGCGAATATTACATTGCCTGTGATATGAGCGAACTTTTTCATACCACCGATTTTGGCTTAACATATTCACAGGTGAACTTTCAGGAATTTGTGGGCGGTCAAAATTCAAAAGTGTGTTTTACATCCACTGCCAACCTGTTGTATTCAATAGATTATATCAATGAAATAGGAACACCGGTAAAAAGCACCGATAACGGAGTAACATGGAATACTCTTAGCGGCAATCCCGACCCAGGCTCAGATGTTTATACAATTCATGTTGATTACAATAATTCAAACAGAGTTATTATTTCTTTTTATGGCTCACTCTATTGTTCCACAAATGGAGGAACAAATTTTACACAATTTCATACAGCAACTGATGGCGGCGCCGGAAACGTGGTAGGAGGAGTTCTATTTGAAGGCAGTAATATTTATGTAGGAACAAATGACGGCGTGATTGTTTCAACAAATGCAGGAGCAAACTGGACAACCGCAACAATAACAGGTTTACCAACCGCTGAAAGAATATGGAGTTTTGCTGCTGCAAAAGTCGGAGCCACAACACGGTTTTTTTGCTTGACCGGCAATGCTGCCGATATATATGTCGGTTTGCAGGGTTATGATTACTCGGGATTTTTCAAAGGCGTTTATTCCTGTGACTATGGATCTACAAACTGGGTAAGCAAAATAAACGGAATAACAGCAAGTGATTATCCCATGTATATTGATATGGCAGAAAATGATATTAATACGGTTTATGTTGCCGGAAGTAATACCGGCTCTGAACCGATTATAATGAAAACAACCAATGCAGGAAGCAATTGGGCTAACACTTTTATAACAGCAAGCAACCAGAATATTATTACCGGCTGGAGCGGCAGTGGCGGCGACCGTGGCTGGAGCTATGGCGAATGTCCTTTCGGATTTGATGTGGCAGCAAGCAATGCACAGACTGTGATTTTTGGCGATTTCGGTTTTTGCCACAAAACAACAAATGGCGGAACTACCTGGCAACAGGCATATGTAAATACAGGTAATCAGCATCCCGCAAACTCAACAACTCCGCCTAATCAAAGCTATAACAGTATCGGCCTGGAAAATACTACCTGCTGGCAAGTGCTATGGATTGATGCAAATAATATGTGGGCATGTTATTCTGACATACGCGGAATTCGCAGTACAGATGCAGGAAACAGCTGGTCGTTCAATTATACAGGCAACACCGCAAACTCAGCATACAGAATGGTAAAGGGCGGTAACGGAACTTTGTATGCGGGCACATCAAACATTCACGATATGTATCAAAGTACGCGCCTGCAGGATGCCATACTCGATGCTGCTGATGCAAACGGAAAAATAATTTATTCTACTAATGGCGGACAAGCATGGCAGCAATTGCATTTATTCAGCCATCCTGTTTACTGGATTGCACTCGACCCGAATAATGCAAACCGCGCTTATGCAAGCGTAATTCATTACAACAGCGGCAGCGGAATAGGCGGCGTATATCGTTGCAATGACTTGCAAAATTTAGCAACATCAACATGGACATTATTGCCAAATCCCCCGAGAACAGAAAAGCATCCCGCCTGTCTTGTTGTATTAAATGACGGAAAATTGGTTGCAACTTATTCTGGAAGAAGAAACGCCGGCGGTACATTTACTGCAAGCTCAGGTGTTTTTGTTTACGACCCGACAGGCAATTCATGGACCGATGTTTCTGCGGCAGGAATGAATTATTGGACAAACGACATTGTCGTTGACCCGAATGATGTTTCACAAAATACATGGTATGTTTGTGTTTTCAGCGGATGGGGCGGTGCACCAAACGGACTTGGCGGTTTGTATAAAACCACCGACAGAGGTACTGGTTGGACAAAACTTACCGGTTCAACAATCGACAGAGTGAAGTCTTGTACTTTTAATCCGAATAATGCAAATGAAATTTATTTAACAACCGAAGGACAGGGTTTATGGATGAGCTCAAACATAAATGCTGTAACTCCTGCATTTTCAATTGTGAGCAATTATCCTTTCCGCCAGCCCGAAAGAGTGTTTTTTAATCCTTACAACACAAGTGAAATGTGGGTATCGAGCTTTGGTAATGGCATGAAGACAGGCTTGCTGTCAACAGGAACAATTGAATTTAGAAATAATGAAAGTAGTTTTAATATTTATCCCAATCCTGCAAATTCAGTAATTAATATTTCTCTATCATTAAATCAAAACTCACAACAAAATCCGATTAATATTACAATCACAGATATTCTGGGAAAAACGGTTTATTCAAAAAATTACAACTCAACAAAAAATCAGTTTAACACTTCAATAAACATCAACTCTCTGAAAAAAGGAATTTATTTTGTGAGAGTTAATGATGAAGCGAGAAAATTGATAGTGCAATAAAATTCTAAACAAATAATAAAAAAGGCTGCTTCAAAAAAGAGGCGACTTTTTTATTTTATGTTCTTTTGGATAAAATTAAAATTTTCCTTTTCTCAGATTTATCTTTACTTTTAAAGCCCAAATAATTTCACAGTGAAAAAAATCTTCTTCATAATAACAATTTTTCTTCTTACCTCATACCTCATACTTCATACATCTTTTTCTCGCGCAACCGAAAAAGAACCGCTCACAAAAGAGCAAAAACAAACAATTGACAGTTTAAAGAAAGTGCTTAAAAAAACTGACAACAAAGGAAAAGCAAAGATTTATAATATTCTGGCCGATAAGTACATTTTTATATCTTCCGAAACAGCCATGAATTATGTTAATGAAGCATTAAAAATAGCAAAACAAACAAATAACCTGTCTGAAAAAGCAAATGCCTTTGGGATTTTAGGACTTATTAGTTTTAATAAAGGAAACAATAAACTTGCTTATGAGTATTTTCAACAATCATTAACTATTTACACTCAGTTATCAGATAAAAAAGGCATTGCAAAAATTAATAATAATTTGGGTAATGTATACTTTATATGGAATAATTATGAAGAGGCATTAAAAAGATATAAAAAATCCCTGCAAATATTTGAAGAGATAAAAGACAAGATTAGAGCCTCAAAAATATTGAATAACATAGGAAATATTTATAATGCAAAAAACCAGTATAAAGAAGCTGAATATTATTTTCAAAAAGCATTAAAATTATATTATGAATTAAAGCTTGATAATGAAGCAAGCCTGGTATTGAACAATATTGGAATTATTTATAATAAATGGGCAAAATATGAAATTGCATTAAAATATTTAAAACAATCTTTAAAAATAGCAGAAAAAATAAAACGCAGAGAAAACATTTCAATGGCTTTAACAAATATAGGTCTTGCATATTCAGATATGGGCAGATATGATGATGCTTTAATAAATTACAATAAAGCTTTGGATATCCAAAATGAATTGAATAGCGTTGTTCTTGTTTCTTTAATTTATAGTAATATAGGAGGCATATATGAAAAGAAAGGCGACTTTCAAAAGGCATTATCGTATTATATGAAATTTTATGATTTATGCGATAAAAAAAGTACTGAACAGGTTGCAATATCACTTAACGACATCGGAATTATTTATAAAAAACTTGGAAACTATAATAATGCTTTGAAATACCTTAAACAAAGTATTTCAATTTCTGATTCCATTAACAGGCTGGGCGACATTAATATCGCAAATCATAAGGATATAGCTGATTTGTATTTAAAGAAGAATGACTATAAAAATGCTTATGCAAATTATTCTATGTATACTTCTTTAAAAGATTCGGTATATAATAAAGAAACTCATAAGCAGATTATGGAATTAAATACAAAGTACGAAACCGAAAAAAAAGACAAGGAACTTATACTGAAAAATAAAAAGATTGAAATAATGAACCGCGACAAAAAAATTGCAAAAATTCAACGTATTGCATTGTCGGGAGGATTATTTTTATTGATGATTTTAGGGTTCTTTATTTTTATCAATATGCGGAATAAAATGAAGAAAGATAAAGAGATTATGGAAAAAAACAACCAGTTGTTTGAAACAAAAAATGCGTTAATACAAGCTGAGCTGGAATATAAAAACAAGCATGTAATGGATATGGGCATACAGATTGTAAATAAAAATAACATGCTGCAGGAAATCACCGAAAATATCACCGAAATAAAATCCGCTTTGCAAAAAGAAGAAAAGGAAAATGCAATAAATAAACTTGAAAGCCTTTCAAAAATCATGGGAATTAATTTGAAAATAGACATAGACCATGAAGAGTTTAACAAACATCTGGAACTTGTAAATGAAGGCTTTTATTTTAAATTGAATCAACGGTTTCCTGACTTAACTGACTATGAAAAACGCCTGGCATCATTGCTGAAAATGAACCTCTCTTCAAATGAAATATCCGTTTTATTAAATATTTCGCCTTCAAGTGTGAACATAAGCCGTTACCGTTTGAGAAAAAAACTTAACCTCGAAGAAAAAGAAAACATAAATGATTTCTTAAACAAAGTCTAGTAATGAACCGCTACCAATAATATCAGATTTTGAATATGCCGGATATAATTCAAATTATTATGTTTGACCCCTGCGGGGTCAGATATTGGTAGCATTAATATATTCTACCAACATACGACCCCTGTCGGGGTCGAACAATATTAAAGCTAATATTCAAATAAAAAATATTTTTTTAATAAGCTTTATTATCAACCAAACAGAAATAAAAAATTAAAATAAATTAATAATGATGATAACGGTTTGTTATAATACAGGATATTTATTAAACTTATTCCTTTGTAATTGTTTTCAAATTACTGCAATTTGCTTTTTTATTTACCTTTCTTAACACCATGATAAACAATCATATAGATTTCAGACTAAGAAAAATACAAATACCAAAACAAGACGTGTATATAGACTAGTATATAGTGAAAACTTGATAACCTTGTTCTGATACAATAATTTTATGTCTGCAAAAATTGAAAATTCCGTAGAATATTTAAAAAATCACTTTAATAATTAAAATTAAATTAATCAAATTATGAAAAATAAATCATTGAGTAAATTTTTATACAAGACTTTCATAATAATTTTTGTTATTCTTTTTGGTAAAACCACTAATGCAACGGATTACTGGGTTTCATCATCTGGAGGTTTAAATACCAATCCCGGAACTCAGGCATATCCTTTTCAAACTATAAGCAAAGCCGCATCAGTGGTTACGGAAGGCGGTACGGTACATGTTGCTCCGGGCACTTATCAGGAAAATATATATACAACAACCGATGGCACTGTTTCGGCACGTATCGTCTTTGTTTCCGATACAAAATGGGGAGCTAAAATTATACCACCAACAAGCTCAAGTAAGAGTACCGGATTTGATAACAGAGGCGACTATGTTACTATTGATGGTTTTGAGGTTGATGGAACAATTGACCCTGTATCGGGAACAAAATGGACTGTAGGAATTAATGTTGGCGGAGAAGGAGATATTGTAAAAAATTGTCTCGTACACCATATTTACAACACGGGTGTTGCGAATAGCGGTGGTGGCGCGGGTATTTTGCTGGACGCATGGTATGGATTTAATAATATGCAGGCGTTGGGTAATGTGGTTCATCATGTAGGACCAACTTCCGGAGGCTCCAGTTGGTATCACGGTATTTACCAAACTGCAACCGGTTCCATTAAAAACAATATCACCTATGCTATCGCAGGTGGCGGTATTCATATGTGGCATGATGCGAATCATATCACAATTGCGAACAATACTTCATTTGGTAACGGCGCCGGATTTCTCTTTGGCGGCGGGGACTACGTGCACACTACAGGTCCTGCTGATTACTGCACTTTTGCAAATAACATTGCGTTTGATAACACAGGTATCGGATTCGACCAGGAAGGAGATTACGGCACTCATAATATATGGACAAACAATCTCTCTTACCAGAATGGAACAAACTGGCGGCTGAACGGGAATCCTCCACACACTTTCGATGTCACCGCTAATCCGCAGTTTGTAAACTATATTCGCACAGGCGGCGGAGATTATCATCTTAAAAGTATATCCCCGGCTATTGATGCAGGAACTTCAACTTATGCACCTTCCACTGATTTTGACGGCAATACCCGTCCGCAAGGTACAGGTTATGATATCGGTGCTTATGAATATATTCTCAGTTCACCAACATTAACCGTTAATCCGTCAAGTCTTGCTTTTGGAAATGTATTAGTTAATTCAACATCTGCAGAAAAAACATATGCTCTCACGGGAAGTAATCTTACTGCTAATGTCACGGTAACAGCACCTGCCGGTTATGAAGTATCAAAAACCACAGGAACAGGATTTGCTTCAAGCGTAACAGTTACACAATCTTCAGGAAATGTAAACCAGACTGTTTATGTTCGTTTTAAACCGACTGCTGTTCAGGCATACAATGGGAATGTTACAAATGCCAGCACAGGCGCAACAACGCAGAATGTTGCATTAACAGGTTCGGGTGTTATGAATTTAATTGCTAAAAAAACATTAACCCAAATAAATATTGATGGAAACATAAATGATTGCGGATGGAATAATGCGCGTTCCGTTACTTTCACCAATTCTAACCGAAGTGATAATACTATAACAGTACATACATTATGGGATAATAATTATTTCTATATAAGTTATGAAATTACCGACATTAACGTTGAAAATCCTTCTGGTGTTTCCATACATTTACAGGATGCAATTGAATTATACATAGACGCCGGACATGAGAAATCAGCTTCAATTGATGCAACCGATTATCAATATATCATTAATGCAGAAGACAGCATTTACTACAACCATGCAGCAATTGGAACGCAGATATCTCATAAAACATTATCTGTAGTAAACGGTTATAACGTAGAAATTGCAATACCATGGGGTCAAATAAATACTACTCCTGTTGCGGGCAAAACATTTGGCATTGACTTCTGCAATGACGACAGAGACAACAGCATTTCAAACACTTTTGACTGGATGGATCTTATAGCAGGAGGAAATTATAAACTTCCAAACCTCTGGGGTGATGTTATACTTTCCGATACAACTGTGTGTACTTCTACCAATGTGGATTTAAAAACAGAATTAAATAATGTAAATATTTACCCGAATCCTTTTACTGTATATTCCACTTTAAAAATTTCATCTGCAACAATTCTTAAAAATGCGATGATTAAAATTTATGATGTATGCGGAAAAGAAGTAAAAACGATTTTGATAAACGATAATGAAACAATTATTGACAGGGAAGAATTAATAAACGGAATTTATTTTTACAGTATCATAAATAATAATGAAACTATTAACAAAGGAAAACTAGTTATTCAATAAATTATAAAAAAAATAAACTAAAAACGATGAAAACAAAATTCATAAAAATGCAACTTGCGTTAACTTTCATCTGCTTCACAGTTTTCTATTTCGGAGTTGTAAATAATATAGCAGCAACAGATTATTGGGTTTCATCATCTGCAGGGTTAAATACCAATCCCGGAACTCAAGCATATCCTTTTCAAACTATCGGAAAAGCGGCATCTGTTGTAACTGAAGGTGGCACAGTACATGTTGCCGCAGGAACATATTCAGAAAACATTACAACAAATGCCAACGGATCAGTATCGGCGCGCATCCGTTATATTTCAGATACCAAGTGGGGAGCAAAAATCATTGGCAGCGGAACAGAATCAATGTGGACGAATAATGGCAACTATACGGACATCGTCGATTTCGACATTAGCGGTCCCGGACGTATAGGAATCTTGAATTTGGCTTCTCATACGCTCATATCTGGCAATCATGTGCACAATCTTACTTTATCCGGTGGATGCACTGGTAGTGGCGGAGCCGGAATTGTTAACGCTAACTACAGCAGCTCCGATGGCGACATTATCGGAAACGTTGTTCACGATATTGGAGTCCCCGGTGGATGCAATGGTGTTCAGGGAATTTACTCCTCGAATCTTCGTGGCCTCATATATAATAATATTGTTTATCGTGTTTCCGCTTATGGTATACACCTCTGGCATGCAGCTACCGATGTGATAATAGCAAATAACACGGTATTTGCAAACGGCACTGCCGGCATGGGAGGTGGGATAGTAATTGGTAATGGAGACAGCCCCGGTGGAACCGTTCTAAATAATACCAAGGTTCTAAATAATATTGTTTACAATAATCCACGTTCATCAATTTCAGAGTACTGTTATTCCGGACAAAGCTGCATTGGTCCCAATAATGTAGTTGCGAATAATCTGGTTTATGGCAACGGCAGCGGGATTACTCTTCTTGTTGGTTCTGCTACCGGCACCATAACTGCCGACCCGCAGTTTGTTAACTATAAGGCAGACGGTACAGGGGATTACCATCTCAAGAGTACATCACCTGCTATTGATGCAGGTACTTCAACTAACGCACCTTCAACTGATTTTGACGGCAATACCCGTCCGCAAGGTTTAGGGTATGATATCGGTGCTTATGAATATATTCTCACTTCACCAACATTAACCGTTAATCCGTCAAGTCTTGCTTTTGGAAATGTATTAATTAATTCAACATCTGCTGAAAAAACATATACACTTACGGGAAATAATCTTACTGCTAATGTCACGGTAACAGCACCTGCCGGTTATGAAGTATCAAAAACCACAGGAACGGGATTTGCTTCAAGCGTAACAGTTACACAATCTTCAGGAAATGTAAACCAGACTGTTTATGTTCGTTTTAAACCGACTGCTGTTCAGGCATACAATGGTAATGTTACAAATGCCAGCACAGGCGCAACAACGCAGAATGTTGCATTAACAGGTTCGGGTGTTATGAATTTAATTGCTAAAAAAACATTAACCCAAATAAATATTGACGGAAATATAAATGATTGCGGATGGAATAATGCACGTTCCGTTACTTTTACCAATGTTAGCCACAGCAATAATTCCGTTACGGTACATACTCTTTGGGATAATAATTATTTTTACATAAGCTATGAGGTTTCTGATCTCCTTCTGGAAAATCCTTCCGGTATCTCCATTAATTTACAGGATGCAATTGAATTATATCTTGATGCCGGACATGAAAAATCCAGCTCAATTGATGCAACCGATTATCAATATATCATTAATGCAGAAGACAGCATTTACTACAACCATGCAGCAATTGGAACGCAGATAATTCATAAAGCATTATCTGTAGCAAACGGTTATAACGTAGAAATTGCAATACCATGGGGTCAGATAAACACTTCTCCTGTTGCAGGTAAAACTTTCGGCATCGACTTTTGCAATGACGACAGGGACAACAGCACTTCAAACACTTTTGACTGGATGAATCTGATAGCAGGCGGAAATTATAAACTTCCAAACCTCTGGGGCGATGTTATACTTTCCGATACAACTGTATGTACTGTTACCAATGTTGATTTAAAAACTGAATTAAATAATATTAATGTTTACCCTAATCCGGTTAATACATTTTTTACTTTAAGAATTTCTGATGCAACAATTCTTAAAAATACTGTGATGAAAATTTATGATGTGTGTGGAAAGGAAGTGAAAAATATTTTAATAACTGATTCCGAAACAATGATTGACAGGGGAGAATTACAAAGTGGTATTTACTTCTACCATATCATAAACGATTACGAAAGTATATCAAAGGGAAAATTATTGATCCAATAAATTCGCAGTTTTAAAAAGCAAAACATGGAAACTCAAAACAAAGTACTGCAAATAAAACTACTCTTATTTGCAATCGCTATTTTTTCTTTAGGTATAACATTAAGCAGCAATGCTAATACGTATTATGTTTCCACCAGCGGATCCGATGCCGATGTTGGTACAAGTACAACGCATGCATGGCAACACATTGCTTATGCAACCGGCAAAGTAAAAGCAGGAGATATTGTTTATGTGAAAGCCGGTAATTACGGAAATGAAAAGGTAGTGATGACAATAAACGGAACCAGTACAAGTCCCATTACATTCGAAGGATATAAAAACACTCCTGGTGATAATCCACAGTTGAATTACAAATATGGTGACCCTCTTGATCCGACCGTAATGCCTTTACTTGATGGAAATAACAGAACCAGCGGGGGGACAGGAATTCAATTGGATTCAAGACAGTATGTCATTGTAAAAAACTTTCAGATCAGAAATTACGTGGTTGGGGTTTATGCCTATGGCGTACAACATGTAACAATAGATAATATTATTGCTACCACTTTTGGAGATGTAAATGCATCTTATTCAGGTAAAGGAATTGCCTTTGGTTCTTCAGCTTTCTATAATTCAATTAAAAATTGTGTCGTACTTAATGCCGGCGCAGAAGGTCTTTCTGTCACTGGCGATAATAACCTTATTGATAGCTGTAGAGTTTATTGCGATGAAGTTCCCATCAATCCCGCTATGGACTATTATATTATTGTAGCAGGCAATAGTAATATAGTTAATGGATGTTACGTTGAGCGCGTTGGAAATTTGGAACATGGCGGTCACGGTATAACTCTTAAAACGAATTGCGTAAATAATAAAATAACTAATTGCATAGCAAAAAATATGGCAGGTGAAGGTTTTGCTGTTAGGCACCGCGGGGTTAAAAATAATTCATTTGATAATTGCATTGCATATGGAGGCTCCGGTTTTGTTGTTCGTGATGGAGCCAGTAATAATATATTCAGAACCTGCCGTAGCATAGGAAGTGGGGTTGGAGCTATGTTTTACGATACGAGTGAAGATGGAGGAGCTCAATATGCAGGACGAAATAATATTTTCGAGAATTGCATATTCGAAAATTCAACTGTAGTTATTGATTTTGATGTTTACGATCAAGTTTCTCCGGTTGATAGTAATACATTTATTAATTGTACGATATCAGGAGGCGATTACCTGTTCAATGTTGCCCGGACAAATAATTATAACAGGATGATCAATTGTATTGTGTCTGGAATCAGTAATTATAAAAAAGGTCCTAATACGCTGAATTTTACTTATACTTATTCAGACTTCTGGAGCAATTCTTTTGCAACTCCTACAGGCACAGGAAATATTTCAGTAAACCCACTTTTTGTGGATGCAGCGAACGGAAATTATCAATTGCAAACAGGAAGCCTATGTATTAATGCGGGAACAAGTACTGGTGCGCCAACTGTTGATTTTGCAGGGGTTTCCAGACCACAGGGAGCCGGGTATGATATCGGAGCTTATGAATATGTTTTCAATTCACCAACATTAACCGTTACTCCTTCAAGTCTTGCATTTGGGAATGTATTAATTAATACAACATCAGCAGAAAAAACATATACGCTCACAGGAAGTAATCTTACTACGAATGTTACAGTAACAGCACCTGCCGGCTATGAAGTGTCAAAAACCACAGGGACGGGATTTGCATCAAGCGTAACAGTTACACAAACATCAGGAAATGTAAATCAAACTATTTATGTTCGCTTTAAACCGACTGCTGTTCAGGCATACAATGGGAATGTCACAAATGCCAGCACAGGCGTAACAACACAAAATGTTGCATTAACCGGTTCAGGCAATACATTATTAATTTCCAAAAAAACGTTAACCCCTTTAACTATTGACGGAAACTTAAATGATTGCGGCTGGAATAATGCGCGCTCTGTTACTTTTACCAACGTTAACTACAGCAATAATTCTGTTACTGTACATACTCTTTGGGATAATAATTATTTTTACATAAGCTATGAAGTTACCGACCTCCTTCTGGAAAATCCTTCCGGTATTTCCATTTGGTTGCAGGATGCAATTGAATTATATCTGGATGCCGGACACGAAAAATCTAGCTCAATTGATGCAACCGATTATCAATATATCATTAATGCAGAAGACAGCATTTACTACAACCATGCAGCAATTGGAACGCAGATAACTCATAAAACATTATCTGTGGCAAATGGTTACAATGTAGAAATGGCAATACCGTGGAGTCAGATAAACACTACTCCTGTTGCAGGAAAAACATTTGGTATTGACTTTTGCAATGACGACAGGGACAATGGTGTTTCAAACACTTTTGACTGGAAGAATCTGATAGCAGGTGGAAATTATCAACTTCCCAATCTATGGGGAGATGTTATGCTTTCCGATACAACTGTATGTACTGCTACCAATGTGGATTTAAAAACAGAATTAAATAATATTAATATTTACCCTAATCCGGTTAATACATTTTTTACTTTAAGAATTTCTGATGCAACAATTCTTAAAAATACTGTGATGAAAATTTATGATGTGTGTGGAAAGGAAGTGAAAACAATTTTGATAAACACAAACGAAACAACAATTGACAGGGGCGAACTGCAAAGTGGAATTTACTTCTACAGAATCATTAACAACCATTTATGCATAGCTAATGGGAAGTTAATTTTTCAACAATCTGAATAACATAAGTGCAAGATAAAAAAATCATTTTAGTATAAACGCCATGAGAACAACACTAAAATTAAAACTGTTTATAATTGCATTTGGATGTCTCTTCATCAACACGTCAATGGCTCAAACGCCCATAACTATAAATTATGTTTCTGATAACAGTTTGTTTGCTAATCCTGAACGGGGCTTCTATGTTCAAATACTCCACGGGGGCGACTTTTCACAGGGCACTTTGCAGACATATAAAAACCAGAACATGTCAATAGTATTATATTCAATCTATTTGACATCATTCACTTCATCGCCCATAAGCAGCCAATTTCTAACCGCATTTCAAAACAATCTGAATTCGATTCGTACAGCAGGAATGAAAACAGTACTCCGTTTCGCATACTCTTCAACGAGCACTGCAGATGCCACACTGGAACAAATGCAGGCCCACCTTGATCAACTTCAACCTTATTTAGCTTCTAATGTCGACATTATAATGATTATGCAGGCTGGTTTTGTAGGACAGTGGGGAGAGTTTCAGGGAAGCGACAATTTCGGGTCGGACTCATGGCCCCCTAACCTGAGTTCAACAAATAAAGCAAAGCGCAAAGCATTGATTGATAAATGCCTTGCCGTTATGCCGGTGAATCGTTTTGTTCAGGTACGGCAGCCATGGATAAAACGAGAGTTTTACCGTACCACGGCATTGCAGGATAATGAAAAATTCAATGGCTCCTCAATCGCACGTATCGGTCACTTTAACGACTGTTTTCTCGATGGAAATACTGATGCCGGAACCTATTACGACAAAGCGGCGGAATATCCGTATTTGCAACAAGAGACAAAATGGCTACCCATGGGTGGGGAATCATGTGCACTCTCGTCTCCGTATACGGATTGCCCTAATGCATTAACCCAGGTGGCTTCTTTACATTGGTCTTTTATGAATAGCGGCTACCATCAGGGTGTATTGAGCGGATGGCAAACACAAGGTTGTTACAACACTATTGCGAAGAATCTTGGGTACCGTTTCTCGATAGTCAACGGTGAGTTTTCCGATTCCATACAACCTGGCAATTCATTCCATTTAAAACTTAGTATTGCCAATACAGGTTACGCAGCAACATTTAATTCCCGTCCTGTAGAAATTATCTTTCGCTCAGTTAGTAATCCGGCAACAAAATTTACATTTAATCTTGCAGATGATCCGCGTTTATGGTTATCCGGAGACACCGCTATTATTGACAGTATCATTAGCATTCCTGTCAATGTTCCTCAGGGTAAGTATGAGGTATTGCTGAACTTTCCGGATCCCGAATCATCCATTAGTAACCGCCCGGAATATTCCATTCGCCTTGCCAATCAAAATGTCTGGGAAACAACAACAGGATACAATCGCTTGTTTACTAAATTTGTTGTAGGTCCGCCGGCAGCACCTGATGCGGCTTTTTGTAATCTTTCACAAGCCCCGGTAATAGATGGGGTTGAGGAAAGCGCCTGGTCATCAATAACCACACAAACATTATCAAAAGTTATTTTCGGAACAGTATCTTCTTCAACTGATCTTTCTGCAGACTATAAGGCAATGTGGGATAATACAGCATTATATCTTTTAGTAAAAGTGAAAGATGATGTGCTTAAAAATGATTCTGGAACAAACACATGGGACGACGATGCCTTGGAAATATTCGTTGATGGCAATAACGACAAGGCAACCAGCTATGATGTCAACGATCATCAATATATAATACGCTGGAATGATGCTACTGTTTACGAATACCATAACGGTGGAACCACTTTAAACCCTGCGGGAGTTACTTTCTCTCAAGGCGTAAATACAGGCGGATACCTGATGGAGATAAAAATTACATGGAGTGCAATTGGCGTTACGCCCGCCCAAGGTAAACTCATCGGGTTCGATTTGCATACAGATGACGATGATGATGGAGGCACAATAGATAAAATTATATCATGGTTTGCGTCAGATGTCTCTGTTTCTTCTAATAATCCTTCCACCTTTGGAACCATCCAATTATCCGGTACTTCCTGCGGTGGAGTTACAACAGTGCATATAAAAGAGGAGAATAAAAATTCCATTGTAATTTATCCAAATCCTTTCAATACAGACTTTACATTAATTTTTTCATCTGAAATAATTCGTAAAAATGCAATGATTAAAATTTATGATGTATGTGGAAAAGAAGTAAAAACTATTTTGATAAACGATAATGAAACAATTATTGAAAGAGGCGAACTTCAAAATGGTATTTATTTTTATCAGGTCATCAATAATAATGAAAGTATTAATAAAGGAAAATTGGTGATACAATAAAATATAAAAAAATAAGCTGAAAATTATGAAAACAAAATCCACAAAAATACAATTTGCATTAACTTTCATTTGCTTCGCAATTTCCTTTTTTGGAATTGTAAATAGTATAGTTGCAACCGACTATTATATCGCACCTACCGGCTCTAATACCACCGGCAACGGCTCATTCAATTCACCGTGGAAGACAATCGATTATGCGAGTGCTAAATTGAGTCCGGGCCAGACGCTTTATGCTCGTGGCGGGACGTACTACGGGCAAGCGGGCTATATCTGGCACTCTTCAGGTACGTCTGCTGCTCCAATCACCTTTAAAAATTATCCGGGGGAAATACCTGTTTTTGATGGAGAGTGGGGAGACACCGGGACTGATGGCGACTTTTTGGTCTTTTCCAACAACTCATGGATCGTTGTCGACAGTATAACCGCTCAGCATTATGTTGATCAATACGGTAACGGAACGATTGACTTTAATACTACTTTGGGCCCGGTGAATAACATTATTATTCAAAACTGCACGCTTAAAGATAATGGCAGCCATACAGCTCAGGATCATCACATTTATCTCGCGGGGGGCGCAACCAACATCACAATTCGAAATAACCTGTTCATCCGTGGGGCGGGATCAGCAGTGCAAGCTTATCATACTCCGGCAGTGTCCGGAATTAAGATATACAACAACGTGATGATCGGCGGCAAGTTGAACTGTTCGCAGAGTGTAAGCAACCCTTGTTCTTCTGGTGCGACCAAGACATGGGGAATTATAATAGGTGATGCAAAAGATGTTGAAATTTACAATAATACGATTTACGGAATGCAACGCGGGATTGACTTCAATTATGGCACCAGCGCAGCCGGATCTTTTATTATAAAGAACAATCTAATCATCAACAGCACGGAATTTGGATTGCGTGTGACTTCCATGTATGTGCCGTATATTACAAGTGACAATAATGGATTCTACGGAAACGCAACAGATGTAGTATGGAACAGTTCATATTGGACGCTCGCTCAATTTAAGGCGAATACTTCCAATGACCATAATTCCATCAGCGCGAATCCTGTATTTGTAACCTCTGGCTCAGACTTCCATTTGAAGTCCACCAGTCCTGCAATCGACAAAGGAGTAACAACCACCATGTTTTCTACTGATTTTGATTACAATATTCGTCCCCAAGGTTCAGGTTATGATATTGGTGCATATGAATATGTTATTTCCACATCTCAACAAGAAATCGAAAATGCAATAAATGTTTTTGCCATTTATCCAAATCCTTTCAATACAACTTTCACTCTGAAAATTTCGCCCGAGATAATTATCAAAAATGCCTTGATGAAAATTTATGATGTGTATGGAAAAGAAGTGAAAACAATTTTAATTAACACAAATGAAACAATTATTGACAGGGGCGAACTACAAAGTGGAATTTACTTTTATCAGGTCATTAATAATAATGAAAATATTTTCAAAGGAAAATTAGTAATTCAATAATAAGTTTATCATTATTAGCAATGCGTTAAAAATTGTTTAATATTTGATTTGAGTTAATGTGAAATTTATTTATTATTTCCCGCAGATTTCGCAGAATTACGCAGAAACTAATCTGCGATTATCTGCGTGATTTGCGGAAGCGAGAAATAAAGAAAAACTAAAATATAGCAACTAAATAATTTTAAAATTCAATTTAAACAAATGAAACAAATTATATTTTTAAAAAACAGAACAAAAAGATTAATTCTTTCTCTTGTCGTTGCAACATTTTTTATTCCCGGAAACATACGCTGCCAATGTGTTCAGCCGCTCACTAAGGTCGGACCTCAAATAGCAACTCATAATAATCAGGTTTTTGACCATCTGCAAATTTTAACTACTACCAATGTTCCTGCGATTGATGTTGGAAGTTTTGACGGAGTACAAATAACAAACTGCTGGATTGACCATTATGGAAAGGGTATATATGGTGACGGATGTAACGACTTGGTTATTGACCATTGTGTAATTAATTGCAACAGCGCTCCCGCAGCCGGACCAGGCATAGATCTTAGTTCAGATAACAGTACGGATAATATTTTGGTCTACAGTGGTGCCAATGTTCATATAACAAATGTTGAATGTCACGACGGTTCCCATAATATTGCTGTGGGAAACGGGAGTGTTAGTGGTTTGGTTATACAGAATGTGAATTGCTATAACCCCCGCGGCAAATTCTCTTTTGGAGCCAACGCTATTGTTGTCGGCGGTGCCGTTAATAGTACGGTATCTGATTTCTATTGCTACCTGAATCCAACTGTCGGATGGAGCGAAGATATGGTTTCAATTTCTTCCAACTCAAATAATGTAAAATTTAAAAGAGGTTGTGTTGACGGCAACAATTCACCGACCGGCGATGGCATTATGATTGAAGGAGGAGCTACCGGTATTGAAGTAGATAGTGTTGATGTTTTAAATCAAGGAAATGGTGTTATCGGAATTTATAGCGGAGCAGTAGCAACATTAAAAAATATCCGTATACGGGGAGAAAAAACGGGCAGCTACAATGTAGGAGGATATGTAAGAAATGTTCCCAATGGCGTATGCCTCGTAGCTTGCACCGGTACAATGGGCACACTGATTAACTGCCTTATCGATAAGCCCACCATTTTAAACAGCTGCTGCGGCTATATTACTTCATGCGGAATGACAAATTTCACCGTAGCAGGTCCCAACTGGACAACGGGTTCTTACGAACAAATAACAAATGGACAATTTACTGCTCAGGGACCTATAACTTTAACTTGTATGCCAATAAAAGATTATGTGCCTACTAAAACAGAATTTTCTGAAAGTATGAACAAAAATATTACTGTTTATCCTAATCCTTTTATTACAAACTTTACAATAAAAATTTCATATAAAATAAAAATCAAAGATGCAGTATTGAAAATTTACGATTTATGCGGAAAGGAAATAAAAAATATTTCAGTCAGCAGTAATGAAACTATTATTGAACGAAGCGAACTTCAGAACGGAATTTATTTATACAGCATCATTAATAATAATGAAAATATTGGTAAGGGAAAATTAGTGATTCAATAAGTTTACTAAAATAAAAAACCATGAAAAAATTAATCCTGCTATTTTTCTTTGTTACATTATATGCATCGTCGCAGGCTCAAAGAGACCCTTATCTATGGCCATTTTCAAGTACATCAATCTGGAATATGCCTATTCATAATAATGCAGTTTATGTATCGGCAAATCTCAATGGTAATCCTACTGATCCTGATAACCCCGCGAATGCGAAATGGGCGCAGATGCCCGAAATTGATGCGGAACATATAGTGCTTACACCAGCAGCGCCTTTATGCACGTTAAAATACAGCAGTGTCGGATGGAGTGGAGGAGATCGCTGTCCTTCTACAAATTCGACTGTAATGGCTGTTGTGCCAATGCCAAATAATTATATTGTTCCTAACGGTAATGGCAATAGTTGCGCGGCGTTTCTGGCGGCAGACGGGCACACGATTATGCAAAGCCAACCGCTTGCACGATGCACTGCCGGTGCTTCCGGAACTGTTTTGGTAGCTTTTTCAAATGTTGACTTATACGGTTCGGGGGAAAGTGGTAACCATGGTGGTTCAGGTTTGTCGGGTATTGGTGGTTCTATTCGTTTGGGCG
>JAQUPB010000028.1 GCA_029004185.1 Bacteroidales bacterium
AGAAGAAAACAGGATTCTAGTTCCAAAACAGAAAAGATAAAAGCCGAACAACAGAAAGCCGTTCAGGTGCTTGCCGCCAAAGCCGACAGTGCAAAAGTAAAGAAAAAGGATACAGTCAAAACAGTTGTTGACACCGTTAAAACAGAAAAATCAGAAGAAAATTTTGGCGTGTTCGGTTCAGCAGCAAATGGCAAAGAAGAATTCATAACAATTGAAAGCGAATTATTAAAACTTGAATTTTCCAACCGGGGTGGAAAAATTTATTCGGTGCAGTTGAAAAAATACAAGACTTATGATGGCAAGCCTGTTATTTTATTTAAAAATGATTCCATGGGAATTAGTTTTTATTCAAACAACAGAAGCATAAACACCGATAAACTTTTTTTCAAACCGCAGTTAAAAGATAAAGAAATCAAAGTATCCGGAAATGATTCAGTAACATTTGCAATGCGCCTCTTTCCCGACAGCAGTCAGCTCAATAAATACATCGAATATGTTTATACTATCAAAGGCAATAGTTACAACCTGAAATTTAAAATTAATTTTTCGGGCATGAAAGATGTGATTGCCGAAAACTCTACATTTATTGACCTTAACTGGAGTACCGGTCTTTTAACACAGGAAAAAAGCGTTAAAAATGAAAGAATGTCGTCAACAGTATATTTCAAATATCTGAGTGATGAAGTGAATTACCTGTCGGAAACCAAAGCTGAAAAGAAAGAACTTAAAACAAAAATAAAATGGATTGATTTCAAACAGCAGTTTTTTTCTTCAATTCTGATTGCCGATGAAAGTTTTGAAAGTGGTGAAGTGCAGGTATCAGCAGATGACACATCAAACAGCCGTCTTAAATATTTAAAAGCAACTCTTTCTATTCCTTTTAATCCGGAGAAAAAGGAAGTTGCGTCAATGAGATTTTATTTCGGGCCAAATCATTATCAGACACTGAAAAAGTACAATCTTGATTTTGAAAGAGTGATTCCTTTGGGCTGGAGTTTCTTTTTAATAGCATGGATTAACAAAGGAGTTATTTTTGTTTTTAATTTCCTCGAAAATTTTAACATGAATTATGGCCTGATAATTCTTGTTCTTACAATCCTTCTGAAAATATTGTTATTCCCTATTGCTTATAAAACCTATATTTCCTCGGCCAAAATGAGAATATTGAAACCTGAAGTGGAGGAAATAAACCAGAAATTTCCGAAA
Organism: Bacteroidales bacterium; assembly: GCA_029004185.1. Lineage (GTDB taxonomy): Bacteria > Bacteroidota > Bacteroidia > Bacteroidales > JAHJDW01 > JAQUPB01. The sequence continues at coordinate 1,207 of JAQUPB010000028.1, forward strand.
AAGGAAGATGCACTGAAAAAACAGCAGGCAACAATGTCTCTGTATAAAAAAGCAGGAGCAAATCCGATGTCGGGTTGCGTACCGATGCTTTTGCAGTTTCCCATACTTATTGCAATGTATCGTTTTTTCCCTGCGTCAATCGAATTGCGACAAAAAGGATTTCTCTGGGCAGATGACCTTTCAACATACGATTCGGTACTTTCTCTTCCTTTTGATATTCCGATGTACGGCAGTCATGTGAGTTTATTTGCTTTGCTTATGACAATATCAACGGTTATTTATACGAAAATGAACAGCGATATGATGGGAGGAGCTTCAAGCAGTCAGATGCCGGGAATGAAAACAATGATGTATATTATGCCGGTTATGTTTTTAGTTGCATTGAACAGCTTTTCTTCGGCTCTGAGTTATTATTATCTTCTTGCAAATTTGATAACTTTTGCACAACAATGGATAATTAAAAAGTACGTTGATGAAGACAAACTTCATAAGAAAATTCAGGAAAATAAAGCAAAGAATGTCACGGCGAAGAAATCTAAATTTCAACTGCGCTTAGAGGAAATGGCAAAACAAAGAGGTTATAAAATGAAAAAGTAAAAATGCCAAAGAATACAGATTTTAAAATTACTACAAAAATTTATAATTTGGTATTTCCTTCAGAAAAGAATAATCGTTTTTTTTATAATCCATCTTACAGCAGTAATGATTTATTCCATTCGTTACGATTAAATATTTAACCTTTAATGTCATGTTATATCTTGCAATCTGGTCGAAGGTATTCTGTGAAATCTCAACTGATGGCGCCTTACATTCGACAATTACAAGGGGTTTACCCGATTTATCGTATACAAGCAAATCAAATCTTTTTATAAGCTTATTGTATTTTACGGCTTTTTCAATGGCAATGAGGGATTTTGGAAATTTCTTATCGTGAATAAGATGCTGTATGAAATTCTGTCTTACCCATTCCTCAGGTGTAAGCGAAATATATTTCCTTCGCAGTTCATCATATATAAAAGTTGATGAATCGTCAGTTTTATAAATGAATTCGTATTCCGGCAGGTTTAATTTCTGCATTTATTAACTTTAATTTGATTTTTTCATAAAATTAAATAATTTTACCCGATCAAAACCATATAAATATGAAATTTTTATATTCTGCAATAATTCTTTTTTGTTTTCATTTCGGCAGTGTGAATTCCGCTTATTCACAAACCCATAAACACTATCCGAAAAAGAGCATTCATTCCAAAAAAACAACCACAAAAGCCGATACTCTTAAAAAAGATACGGTGAAAAAAGAAGTTGTTGTAGAACCAACACTGGAGGAAACGCGAACATGGATTAACACCAAACTTAAAACTTTTAACCCGTTAATCATACATTTTAAAAGTAAAGATGGTTTTGTTGTCTGTGATTGGAAAATACTTGAATTCTCATTTGATAATGCCGACAATCTTATTTTGAAAACAACACCTGTTGAAAAATCACAATGTCCGAAAGATCTGGTGATAACGGTCACTATTGATTTCTCAAAACTCGACCCCACAAAAACCACAGCAGTTGAAAATCCGAAAAGCACCATAATTTTTAATCTTGATGATAACAACAGCGGCTTTGCTTATGTTTTCAGCAATACCAGTTATGCCAATAAATTCAGCAAAGAGATCTTTTCCATGACTTTTAAATTCAGTAATGCAAACTATGAATATAACCTCTCAACAAGGATGGCAAAGGCTTTTAACAGACTTATGAATCTGAAGGGTTCCAACGGAACAAAACCTAAAGAAGCATTCTAGTCAATTGTTTCAGCAAATCAGTAAAATAATAAATTTGTTCAATTTCTTTCGGAAACTGCCTTGGATTGACAGTTTAAAATGTTTGTTGTTTGTAGTTTGTTGTTGTTTAACTTTATTTCGGGATTAGATGAACAGCAAATTACTATTTCCTGTATTTAAAAAAGATCTGAAAAAATGAAAGACATCTTAGAAAGCTTAAAAATATCGTAACTACAAACCACGAACAACAAACGACAAACGACAAACCCAAAAAAATTATCCTCTTTTCAGATACCAATCACTACTTTTTTCTTGCAAGCAGTAAATTTGATTTGCGACCATAGCCGATACGAAAATCAAGTGGTTTTGAATTTTCGGTATAAGCTTCTTTTAAATCTTCCTCAAGATTTTTTTTGAATAATTTTATCGGTTCAGTGTATGTTCCATATAGCTGAATATTCCATGTTTCCTTATCAAAAAAACGAAAGGCAATTCCGGAATCATCTTGTAATATATACTTACTCTTATTAAAAATCGTATTTCTTACTATTGAGAACCAGTTTTTGTGCATGAGATATGAAGCAGATTTGATAAATGTTGTAACTCCGCTATCAATTTTATCGAGAAATAATTTTGCCCTCTTATTGTATATCAAGCCGGAATTTGAAAGGTCAATTGAAAAATAATAAACCTGTTTGATGGAATCGGTATTTATTGTTCTGAAAGATATTTCAACTCCTTTATTAAAGCCCCTCTGTCCTTCAACCATTTCAAAACTTTTTCGGTATGCTATGTTTCCTTCCTTATTGATTTCGACGGGTTTAATGTCTATAATTTCATTATTTGTTCTTGACAGGAAAAGCATAATAATCTGAACCGTTCCATCTATGTCCTGATTATTCAATTCAGTCAACATATCTTTTGTTTTGAAAAAACTCAGACATAATGCATCATTTATTGATTGTGCCAATAATTCAAGATATGAATTCAGGGAATCTTTTTCGATAGCTAAAAGATCGGGTATAGTACCTACCGGCTCCAAGCCAATCATCAAATATTTTTTTGCATTTGGAAAAAAAGTAAGTGCATGCAAAACATCAGGTCCGCTGAACGGATAAAAAATCATATTGTTATTTTTTTCAACATCGTTCATTTCCTTATTTATCCAGCTTTGAATTTTTTTAGTCTTAGTTGCGTGAAAATTTCTCCATTTATAATCAGCAATAATGGAGTACCTTCTCCAAACCTGATTCTTGCTTAAATTGTAAAGTTCGCCCCTACTGCCCGGCTTAATTCCTGCAAGATATTTTGCAATATCATTGTATTCTTTATTTATTTTAACCGGTTTTGATTTATTTTTAACCACCGCCCGAACGCTGTCTTTGGTTTCAACTTTTTCATTTTCCACAAACTTTTCTTTCGGCTTTTCGTTATCGCATGAAAAAATTACCAGTAAAGCAAAAGTTATGATAATTGCCGGTATGTTTTTTAAAATATTAGTCTTCATAACAAAAATTAATTTTCTTTTTTTAATTTTATTTTACTTAAGTAATAAAAAATAAAGCCGCTTAAAACTGTAATAAAGCCGGCAATTGCAGGATTTTTAACAAAATCAGCAAATGAATTTAATGGTGCCATCAGCAATATTCTTACAAGTATCCACAATAAAATTATTAAAAATATAATCGGAGTAACCGGATATCCAAAAGTTTTATAAGGTCTGTCGGCATCTTTGAATCTATATCTGTGAACGAATAATCCGAGTACAGTTAGAAAAGTAAAAAGATTCAGGGTAAATCCTATATAAGTTATGACAGTTGCAAAAGTAGATGTGAGAATAAAAAATAAACTTATTGTAAATTGCAGAATAATTGCATAAACAGGAATTCCTTTCATGTTTTTTATTGAAAGAAATTTTATTGCCGGAAAATCTTCACCCATGACCTGCGTAACACGCGGTCCGACAAATACCATTGAACTTACTGAGGAAATGAGTAAAATAGAAATCATTGCACTCATTATTCTGCCCCCGAAAGAACCGAATATGTTATTTGCAGATATGAAGCCGATTTCTTTTTGATTGACTAATTCGCTGACAGGCGATGTATATAAAAAAACATAATTCAGAAAGACATATAAAACAGTAACTATCAGTGTTCCCGTAATCAAAGAGCGTGGAAGCTTTTTCTGAGGGTTGGTCATTTCACCCGCGACATAAGCAGAAGCGTTCCAACCCGAATAAGCATAAGAAACAAAAACAAGAGATATTGCAAAAGAAGGACTTAAAATATTTACTATTGAAGAGGAAGAAGGCATTACCGAAAAAACCTGCGGTTCAGGAGTTAAAAAAAATCCGGAAAAAACGAAAACAACTATTAATAAAATTTCAAGCATTGTAAAAATATTCTGAAAACGGCTTCCCAGATATGTTCCAGAGCAATGAACAATTGTAATTAATACAAGTACGGAAATTGCCAGTAAAACAGGTGATAATACCGGAAATATGCTTTTTGCATATCCGCCGAAAAGCATGCAAATAGCAGCCACTGGAGCAGCAAAACCAACGGTTGCCGATACCCAGCCAGAAAGAAATCCCACTGCAGGATGATATATTTTTGATAAATAATGATACTCTCCTCCCGAACGGGGCATGGCAGCACCCAGCTCGCCATAACTTAACGCTCCGCACAGCGCCATTATTCCTCCTATCACCCACAACAGCATGATTGAGAACATATCACTGATCCCGGCAAGCTGATAGCCAAGCGAACCGAATACTCCGCCACCAATCATGTTTGCTACGACAAAAGATGTGGAAGTTACAACTCCTATTCTTGTTAATAAACCCTTTGATAACATTTATTTTCAGGTAGGTTTTTAAAATCGGCACAAAGTAACAAAAATTAAAAGAAATAAAAAAAAGACCTTTTGAGAATTTCAAAAGGTCTTTTTAACAAAGATTAGCCTTATTTCATTATTTGGCTTTGCATTTGTTGCTGCATTTTCCTTTGCAACATGGACATTTTGACGGATCAGTCTTGCAGGTGCATTTCGAAGGATCACATTTGCAAACACACTTTGAGGGATCACATTTCGCTCCCTTGCTGCAACTTTTGGCACAGCAGCTTTTACTACTGGCTGTTGCGCAACAACTTTTTCCACTGGCTTTTGCACAACCGACGTTTTCCGACTTTGTGCATTGCTTGTCAGGCTTTGATTTTTCAACTACTGTAGTTGAATTTGACTTAGTATCCTGAGCGTATACTGAGCCTGCATTAATATATGCCAAAAATATTGACACTAATGCTAAAGAAAACAATAATTTTTTCATGTGTTTAGAGGTTTAAGTTATTTTAACATTTAAGTACAAGAATACAAATATAATGAATAATTTTCGATTTTCAAAGAAAAATCGTAAAAATGTTTTCAGTTTACAGTTTTCAGTTCTCAGTTTGAGGAAATTATTAGAAATCTGAAATTAGTTTGTATTTTTTAACGACAAACGACAAACAACAAACATTTTAAACGACAAACTATGTTATATTTGCAAATAATTAATAAAGAATTTGTGAAATCGAGAATAATAACCCCGCTTATTGCAATTGAAAAGGCAAAAAAGTATTGTGCTTACCAGGAAAGAGCACACTCTGAGGTAAGGAAGAAGCTACATGAATGGGGAATAAATGAGGAAAACGTTGAAGGGATTATTTCAAAACTTATAACCGAAAGGTTTATTAATGAAGAACGATTTGCTATAGCTTTTGCAAGAGGAAAATTCAGAATTAAAAAGTGGGGGAAAAACAAAATTAAAGCGGAGCTAAAAAAACGAAAAATTACTGAATATTGCTTAAATAAGGCATTATCGGAGATTGACAGAAAAGAATATATTAAAACACTTAAGGAAATTATTTTAAAAAAAGAAAAAGAAATAAAAGAAAAAAGCGAGATTAAAAGAAAAAGAAAATTATCGCAATACGCAATTTCACGTGGGTTTGAGTCGGAACTGGTGTGGGAAGTTATTAATGAGAATTTGTAGTACTATGTGAGCGGAAATTCTTTTCTGTGAACCGAATTATGAGGTATGATGAATGATTTAAGAAGTTTATTTTAACAACAAACCACAAACAACAAACTACAAACATTTTTTTAGTAACTTTGTCCTCTTCAAAATAAAATTATGCTCTCTCAGGAACAGATAAAAGACATTGGAAAACGCATCGAAGCGTTGAGGAGGTTTCTTTGACATTGAAACCAAATTAAAACAAATTGAAGAAGAAGAGCTGCTTACACAATCTCCAGGCTTCTGGAATAATTCAAAAGAAGCTGAAAAAATTCTGAAAAACATCAAGCAGAAGAAAAACTGGACAAATGCTTTCAGTCAATTGACAAGTAGTTCAGATGACCTTAATGTGATTTTTGAATTCTTCAACGATGGTTTTGCAACAGAAAGTGACTTGCAACAGCAATATAACGTTACGTTAAAATTATTGGAAGCTCTTGAATTCAGGAGAATGCTCGGTGCCGAAGAAGATGTGCTTGGTGCAATATTAACGATTAATTCAGGTGCCGGCGGAACAGAAAGTCAGGATTGGGCACAAATGCTTATGCGAATGTACATTCGCTGGAGTGAAAGGAATAATTGTAAAGTTAAGGAGCTGGATATGCAGGAAGGTGAAGTTGCCGGAATAAAATCGGTAACGCTTGAAATTGAAGGAGAATACGCTTACGGTTATCTTAAGGGCGAAAGCGGTGTTCATCGACTGGTTAGATTATCACCGTTTGATTCTGCAAACAAGAGGCACACTTCTTTTGCTTCTGTTTTTTCTTGTCCTATTATTGATGAAAATATTCAGATTGACATAAATCCTGCAGACATTACGTGGGATACATACCGTTCAAGCGGTCCGGGAGGGCAGAATGTAAATAAAGTTGAAACTGCAGTCCGCCTGCGTCATGCTCCTACAGGCATTATTGTTGAATGTCAGGTTACACGTTCGCAGTTGCAGAACAAAGAAAAAGCAATGCAGATGCTTAAATCGCGATTGTATGAAATGGAACTACGAAAGAAAAAAGAAGCAATTGCCGAAATTGAAGGAAATAAAAAGAAGATTGAATGGGGCTCGCAGATTCGCAGTTATGTTATGCATCCTTATAAAATGGTAAAAGATTTACGCACATCAGTTGAAACATCGAATGTACAAGCTGTAATGGACGGCGACCTCGAAGATTTTATAAAAGCTTATCTCATACAATTTGGAGGAAAGTAAAATTTAGGATTAAGGATTTAAGATTTAGGATTTTTTACAATTAACGATTAACCATTAACTTTTTTCTTGAAACTGAAAACTGAAAACCCGAAACTAATTACCATCCTCGGTCCCACGGCAACAGGCAAAACAACACTTGCTGCAAATCTTGCTTCGCAGATTGATGGTGAAGTTATAAGCGCTGATTCACGTCAGGTATATCGCGGAATGGACATAGGCACCGGCAAAGATCTGCAGGATTTTAATATTGCCGGAAAAATAATTCCTTATCACCTTATTGATATTGTTGAAGCCGGCTATGAATATAATGTTTACGAATACCTGAAAGATTTTAGAAAAGTTTACGAAGAAAATATTTCAAGGAATAAAAAAACAATATTGTGCGGTGGTTCCGGATTGTACATCGAAGCAGTCTTGAAAGGATACAAATTAACTGATACTCCGGTTGACAATGAATTCAGAAAAAAAATAAATACAAAAACGGATGTTGAGCTTATTAAAATGCTTTCAGAATACCGGAACATGCATAATACTACCGACACTACTTCACGTGAAAGATTGATAAGAGCATTGGAAATAGCATATTACAATTCCATTCAAACAAATGAAACCGAATTTCAAAAAACCGAATCCGATGTTTTCGGAATATATTTTGAAAGAGATATTATAAAAAAAAGAATTACTGAAAGACTAAAAAAACGACTTGAATCGGGAATGATTTACGAGGTTAAAAATCTTATTGAAAAAGGTGTTTCAGCTGACAAGCTCAAATATTATGGACTCGAATATAAATTCATAACGCAATATATTTCCGGTGAAACAGGTTACAATGAAATGTTTGAAAAACTGAACATAGCAATACACCAGTTTGCAAAGCGGCAAATGACGTGGTTCAGGAAAATGGAGAAAAACGGAATTAAAATAAACTGGATTGACGGAAATTTAAGTATTGAAGAAAAAATAAAACAAATTTGCCACAGATTCACAGATTAAATTGTTGTTGGTTATCAGTAGTGTTAAGTTAAATATAAAATATCGCAATAATATAAAACTGAAGTATGATGTAGGAAGTATGAAAACACGAACAATATTTCAAAATAACGATTCCTACTTCTTACCTCATACTTCGTAAATTAATCTGTGGCTTATTTAATTATTTTTTCTTTTTTGGTTGAGGTTTTGCGTTGCTTTTATCATTGAATGATTTTTTTCTGTAAAATACATCAGCTCCTCCTCCTTCACAATTTTTTATAACCAAACTGTCATTTTGTAAATATATTTTACCCATCAATATATTACTCAGAAGAATGAATTTTGAAGGGTCGCTCACATCGGGAGAAACTCTGTATGTGGAAAGTTTCAGCAAAGTATCGTTCCGGTATGTTCCCATATTTCCGCTATTATCGAATACAAGTTTGTTTGTACATTTACATGTATCGGGTGTTGAAACCAAAACTTTTTCCTCGGTGCAAACTTCACTGCGAAACCAATTCCATTCGCCGATAATATTTATTTCTAATCTGTCCTTTTCTGTTTGCTGCGAATAGCAAACGCTTATCAGACAAAAAAAACATATAAATGAAAGCGTTATTTTAATATAATTTGTCATAAATATTTACTTTTTAGTAATAAGACAAGAAAAACTATGCCAAAGTTTACCGAAATTAATAAATTTTCCTGAATTTTAATGATTGGACATAAAAATGTAATAACTTTGAAAGTTAAAACATCAATATTATCATGATAAAGATAGGAGTTACAGGTGGTATAGGCAGCGGAAAGACAATGATTTGCGAAGTTTTTCAATGCCTTGGCGTTCCGGTTTTCAATGCTGATATTGAAGCTAAAAAAATAATGAGTTCGGATAAAATCCTGAAAGCATTGTTAATTAAGGAATTTGGCGCTAAAACGTTTGACAAAAAAAATAAATTAAACAACAAATACATAGCTGAAGTTGTATTCAATAAAAGGGAAAAGCTTGCCCGGCTGAATTCTATAGTGCATCCGTTTTTATTTACTGAATTTTTTATATGGGCAAAAAAGCAAAAAACGAATTATGTTGTTCTTGATGCTGCGATTATTTTCGAAAGCAAAATAAACAAAAAACTCGACTATGTTATAACCGTTTATGCCCCTCCGTTACTTCGCATCAAAAGAATCATGAAACGCGATAATGTTACAAAAGAATATGTTGTGCAAAGAATGAAAAACCAGATTGATGATGAAAAAAAAGTTAAACTTTCAGACTTTGTAATTTATAATGACGGGAAACAAATGGTTATGCCGCAGGTATTGAAAATTAATAAAAAAATTACGACGCAACGATAATAATAAAAGACCCCAAAGGTTTTAAAAACCTTTGGGGTCTGGAGTTTTTGTGGCATCGACTGGAATTGAACCAGTGACACACGGATTTTCAGTCCGCTGCTCTACCAACTGAGCTACGACGCCTCCATGAAGAGTGCAAATATACATTTTTTTTTGAACTATAAAATATTTTTTTCCTGCAGGAATTTGAGTACCAAAAAACTTCTCTATCTTTGGAGAAAATAGTCATTGGTCAATAGTCATAAGTCAATAGTAAAAAACTCAAATTATTACAATTAAAGCATTACAAAATCTTATTATGAACCTTGCAATCGATTTCGGAAACACTTGTATGAAACTCGGTCTTTTCAATGATAATATACTGACTGAAGTGAAGGTTTTTGAAAGGAATAAATTAAAGGAACTTGAAAAATATGTACTAAAAAAAAACATTAAAAGCATTATAATTTCGAGTGTTATCAGGGAGTCGGAAGCTTTCATCAAAACATTTATTAAAAGAAATAAAATAATAAAGCTGGAAAACAAAACAAAACTTCCCATAAAAAATTTGTATAAAACCACCAAAACGCTTGGCAAAGACAGGATAGCAGACGTTGTAGGTGCTAACTTTATTTTTCCTGAAAAAAACGTTTTGGTTATTGATATCGGTACTTGCATTAAGTATGATTTTATAAACAGTAAAAATGAATATCTTGGCGGTAGTATTTCTCCCGGAGTGGAAATGCGTTTAAAAGCACTGCACAATTATACCGATAAACTGCCGTTAATTAAAAGAAGGGAAATAAATAATCTGATTGGAAACACAACGGAAACATCAATTTTATCGGGAGTGCTCAATGGGATTAGTGCTGAAATTGACGGCATAATTGAAAAATACAAAATAAAATTCAAAGATTTAAAAGTGATTCTGACAGGAGGAGATATTATATTTTTTGATAATAGAATAAAAAATAGCACCTTTGCTGAGCCAAATCTTGTTTTGAAGGGCTTGAATGTGATACTTAGATATAATCAATGTTAAAGAAAATTTTTCCGATATTTTTTTGCTTGACGACTTCCGCTTTTTTTGCAATTTCACAAAACAACGGCGTCAATTCACCTTATTCAAGATATGGTATTGGCGATGTACTTTACAACCGCACTTCCAAAAATATTTCGATGGGCGGTTTGAGTTACGGATTAAGAAGTTCAAATACCGTTAATTTTGGGAATCCTGCGTCATATACTTCTTTCGACACATCCTCAATCGTTTTTAATATCGGTATTATTAACACATATTGTAAACTTCAAACCGATACTTTATCACAGCAAACAAACAATACTACTTTTTCAAATTTACTTTTTGGTTTTCCTGTTACACACTGGTGGTCGGGAAGCATTGGCTTGGTTCCATACAGCAATATAGGGTATAAAATTTCAGATAAAGAAAATATTGATAATATTGGCAATGTTGAGTATTTTTATAAAGGAAGCGGAGGTATAAATAAATTTTATATCGGAAACTCTTTCAGGATTCTTAAGAATTTTTCTGCAGGATTCAACGCTTCATATATATTCGGCACGTTGAATTTCATACGCACAGTTACCTTTCTTGACATAAGTAACATTTATAATTACAAAATAGTAAACTCCACGAATGTCGGTGATTTTCATTTCGATTTCGGTTTGCAATATCAGATTAAATTGAAAAAAGACTGGCTTCTTACACTTGGTTTTGTATATAACAGCATTAAAAATGAAAATGCAAAGATTGATACATTCTCCACAACTTTCATAAATAAAAGCGGCTACTCATATACAAGAGATACAATAATAAATGTTTCGGATGTTAAAGGCAAAATTACTTTTCCTTCAAGTTATGGAATTGGCTTTATTCTTAGCAAAAGCAATAAATTTCTTGTCGGCGGTGATTTCGCAATCCAGAACTGGTCGAAATACAAATATTTCGGACAGGATGATTCTTTAATAAACAGCGTACAAATTTGCCTTGGTTCTCAGTACATACCTAATGCTAATGCAATTAAGGGATATATTAAAAAAATACATTATAACCTCGGAATCCGCTATGCAAACACATACCTGCAATTAAAAAATACGAAATTAACTGAATACGGAATTACTTTCGGATTTGATCTGCCGCTTCGAAAAACAAATTCACTTATCAATTTAGGTTTTGAAATAGGTCAAAGAGGTACTATTAAAAATGATCTGATAAAAGAAACTTATGTAAGGGCGGCTCTCAGCTTTTCTTTCTGCGATATGTGGTTTTTAAGACAGAAGTACTATTAAAGAGTTTGTCGTTTAAATTTTTGTTGTTTGTGGTTTGTGGTTAAAAAGTCATTAGTAAATAGTCATTTGTCATTAGTAAAAGTTATTGCTAAATTGTTGAATAAATCATACTTCGTATTTCATACCTCATAATTCACAATCTAAAAATCGTAAATTAGATTTATATTCCACCGGAATTTACCATATACGAATCAAATTATAAAAAAACTTAGTGTAACTTTGTGTCCTTGTGTCTTGGTGGCAAGAAATATTTTATTTGAAATGTGATAATGAATTAAACAACAAAATCTACAACAATCCACCGTTCCTGTATATTTCAATCTGCACTTCTGAAAATTTATTTATAAAAGCTGATTTTTCATTTTTCAGATTTGTAATTTGTCCGGTTTCAAAATCCACTTTTATTCTGTCGCCATCCTGTATATCTATTTCTGCAAGTGTTTCAGGATTGTATGTTAAAATCGGAAGTGCTGCATTAATTGCATTTCGTTCATAAATTGCACCGAATGATTCTGCCAGAATACATGAAATACCAAGCGAAATAAAACAATCAACAGCCTGCTGACGCGAACTGCCTGCACCGAAATTTTTCGACGTAATAACAATATCTCCGCCTTGCACTTCTTTTGCGAAATTTTCAAAACCGCCAAGGTTATCGAAAGTATATTGTCCCATTTCTTTTATATCGGTAATTGTGAGGTAGCGGTTATGATAAATCATATCTGTATCAATGTTATCTTTTTTAATATGCCAGACTCTGCCTTCAACAACAAGTGATTTATTTTTATCGGATGTTTTCTTTTCTTTTATTTCACCGGCAACAACGGGTGTTGATTCGAATATTGCAGGGCTTTCAGGAATATCATCGGGAGTTGTGATGTAGCCTGCAATTGCTGATGCCGCAACAACTTCGGGCGATGCAAGATAAACCAATCCTTTCCCCTGTTTTCCCTCAAAATTTCTGTTTCCGGTGCTTATCGTAACTTCACCCGGTCCGTTCTGACCAATTTGTCCTGCGGCACATCCTGCGCATCCAGGGTTTGAAACCATTGCTCCTGCATCTTTAAATATGGTTACCAATTTCTCTTTCAATGCCTGATTCCATATTTCATCGGTAGCAGGAACTATTTTCAAAACAACACCGGGAGCAACTTTTTTATTTTTGAGAATTTTGGCGGCAGCACGCAAATCTTTCATCCTGCCATTTGTGCAACTACCAATAAATGCAGAATCAATTTTTATTTTCTTAACATCAGCAACCGGTGCATTATCGTGCGGATGCCCTGGTTTTGCAACCATCGGAACAAATTTGTTGACTTTCACATCAATTGTTTTTTCGTAAACTGCATCAACGTCAGCAGTTATCGCCTCAATTTTTCTTCCTGTTTTTAATTCGCAATAACTTATTATTTCGGGTGATGGTGTAAAAAAAATAATTATTGCCCCCATTTCAGTTGCCATTGATGAAATTGTTATCCTTTCGTCAAGACTGAGTTTATCAGCCGCTTCGCCGCATATTTCAACCGAATAACCGAGGAGTTTATTCGCTCCGAAAATTGATAAAAGATTTAAAGCAATATCTTTTGCGGTTATATTTTTTTTCTTTTTTCCTTTGAAATTTATTTTTACCGAACGCGGAACTTTGAACCAGACTGCGCCTTTTGCAAATGCAGCAGCAATATCCTGATCGCCCATACCCTGCCCAAATGAACATATAGCACCCATTATGTTAGCGTGCGAATCGGTTGAAACAAAAGTACTTCCGGGCCAAACTAAACCATTATCAATTGCAATATGAGTGCCCACTCCTGTATTCACATCATATATTTTAATGTTATTTTGTCTTGCATACTGACGACAATATTGCTGGTTTGCCGCATATTTCTGGTCGGAACCACCGGGATTGCAATCGAAAGTGAAAATTGTTTTTGAGACATCTTCAACAGTCAGACCGTTGTCGGATAAATTTTTTATCACATTTGCACCGCCAAAGTCGCGTGCTGCACGTGTATCTATTTTTACATCAATTATTTCATCGGGACTTACAATAGCTTTGTCAGAGTGTAATGCGAGGATTTTTTCGATAATGTTCATGGGAATTTTGTTTTATAAAGTTTGATTGCAAAAGTATTTATTTTTTTTAAGTAAAAAAGTTTTTAAAAAACCCCTAAATCCCCTGAAGGGGACTTCACATTTGTACATAAAATTGATTTTCTTCGCTCCCTTTAGGGTTTGGGGTAAACGAAGAAAATCAATTTATATGCTGAATTTAATATAAAAAATAAAATTAGGAATTTTTCACAAATTCACAATTTCACAACTTCACAAATTCATACAAGGAATTACTTCGCCCGCTCCGAATACGTGAGCGTTCTGGTGTCAACTTTTATTCTGTCGCCCTGATTGATAAACAATGGAACATTAACAATTGCACCTGTTTCAATTTTTGCGGGTTTCAGTGTATTTGTAGCGGTATTACCTTTTGCTCCCGGCTCGGCATAAATCACTTCCATTTCAACAAACGGAGGTAATTCGCATGAGAGAGGGGTTTCGGTATCGGCATGGAATAATATCTGCACTTCCTGTCCTTCTTTTAATAATGAAGGAGCATTAATCAGATTTTCATCAATGGCAATTTGCTCGAAAGTTTCGGCATGCATAAAATTATAACCCATGTCATCTTTATAAATGAACTGGTAGGTTCTGTTTTCAACACGCGCAACATCAATTTTAACGCCCGAAGTAAAAGTATTGGGAATAACCTTGCCTGTTTTCAGATTTTTGAGTTTTGTTCTCACAAAAGCAGGTCCTTTGCCGGGTTTGACATGCTGGAAATCCACTATCACATATAATTCGTTATTAAATTCGATGCAAAGACCATTTCTGAAATCGGCTGTTGTCGGCATATTAATAAATCATTAAATTAACTGAAATATATTTTCTGAAGTCCGGTAGAATCAACTGCCAAGCTGGAAACGCTTGAATTCAGTAACCTGTAATTCTTTATCGGTTTCCTGCAAATATTGTCTTACAGTTTTCTTGTTGTCTTTAATAAATTCCTGGTTTAAAAGGGTGCTTTCATTAAAGAATTTATTTATTTTCCCTTCGGTTATTTTTTCAATCATTTGTTCGGGTTTTCCTTCCAGTCGTACCTGTTCCATGAAAATTTCCCTTTCCCTGGCAAGAAGCGCAGGGTCAACATCTGCTTTATCAATAGCAACAGGACTCATGGCGGCAATCTGCATTGCAATATCTTTGCCTGCTTCGGTGCTTGTTTCTTTGTTAAAACCAACAATTGAAGCAAGGCGGTTACCGGGATGAATATAAGCAAATACTTTTGCTGCATCTATTACCGCATATTTCGACAATTGAATTTTTTCACCTATTTTTCCGAGCATTTCGTTCAACTTCTCAGAAACAGATAATCCGCTTAATTTTAATGCGCTAAGTTCCTCAATATTTTTTGGTGAATTCTGAACTGCAACATTTAATATTTCAGAAGTGAAATCAACAAATTCCTGATTTCTTGCAACGAAATCGGTTTCGCAATTTATCATAATAATAAAAGCTTTTTTATTATCATCGGAAGTTTTTGCAAGAACCACGCCTTCGTTAGCTTCTTTATCGGCGCGTTTGCTTGCTACCTTTTGTCCTTTTTTTCTAAGTGCATCAATTGCTTTTTCGAAGTCGCCGTCTGCTTCTACAAGTGCATTTTTGCAATCCATTATTCCTGCACCCGTTATATGTCTTAATTTATTTACATCAGCTGCTGTAACGTTCGCCATTGTTATGTTATGTTTTATTTTTTATAAATTAATTTTTATTTCTTTTTCTGAAATCTTCTTGGTCTGTCTCTGTGAAAATCATCTTCTTTTCTCGGAGTGCCTTTTACTTTCAGAGCTTCTTTCTTTGCGGGAGATATTTTATGTTTGCCTTTTATCACTTCTTCATCTTCTTCGTCTGAAATCATTGTGCTTATTCTCTTTTCCTTCATTTTGAGTTCATCATCGTCTTCTTCGGTTTTTGCTTCTCTCTTTATTCTTTCTTCTTCGGCTTGTTTTTCCTTATCAATTTTTCTTTCATCAAGTCCTTCCTGTACTGCGTCGGTGATAGCCTTAACAATTGCCTCAATAGATTTTGCTGCATCGTCATTGCCCGGAATAGGAAAGTCAATTCTATTGGGGTCGGAATTTGTATCAACAATGCCAAAAGTAGGTATGCTTAATTTTTTTGCCTCAGCAACGGCAATATCTTCCTTAATAATATCAACAACAAATAC
The DNA here is from genome assembly GCA_029004185.1 of Bacteroidales bacterium. Lineage (GTDB taxonomy): Bacteria > Bacteroidota > Bacteroidia > Bacteroidales > JAHJDW01 > JAQUPB01. The sequence goes on from JAQUPB010000028.1 coordinate 17,148, forward strand.
CGCAGCCGGAAGTCTTGTAAGATCGACAATACTACCAAGGTTTTTTTCGAGTTTTGCTCTCTGTCGTGTAACCTGAAGTCGTTCTCTTTTCGATAAGTTGGTAAATGTGCCGTCAACTGCCATTTTATCAATGGACGACATTTTTTTAACGGCTTTTCTTATTGTAACGAAATTGGTAAGCATTCCACCCGGCCACCTTTCTGTAACATAAGGCATGTTAACTTTTTTAACATAGTTTGCCACCACATCTTTTGCCTGTTTTTTTGTTCCTACAAACAAAATCTTTTTACCTGATTTTGCAATTTGTTTAAGTGCCGATGAAGCATCTTCAATTTTTGCAACAGTTTTATTGATGTCGATAATATGTATGCCATTACGTTCCATGAAAATATACGGAGCCATATTGGGATTCCATTTTCTTTTTAAGTGTCCAAAATGAACACCTGCATCTAAAAGTTCTTTGTAATTTGTTCTGGTCATGTTTTTATTTGGATAATTTTTATCGTTTACTGAATTGAAATCTTTTTCTTGCTTTTTTCTGTCCCGGTTTTTTTCGTTCAACCATACGCGGGTCTCTTGTCATCAAACCACTTGCTTTCAAAGCAGGTTTGTTTTCTGCATTGACCTTGACCAATGCACGCGAAATAGCCAGTTTAAGAGCATCTGCCTGTCCTGATATTCCTCCGCCTACAAGATTAACCTTCAAATCAAACTTTCCGGTATTGTTGGTAAGTTCGAATGGCTGATCTATTCTTGCCTGCAAAATGGATATTGCAAAATATTCTTTGTAATCCTTGCCGTTAACAGTGATTTTTCCGGAGCCTTCTTTCATGAAAATTCTTGCTACTGAAGTTTTTCTTCTTCCTATAGTGCTTATTATTTCCATCTTTTTATTTTATTGAGTTAAGTTTTATTTCTTTCGGTTGCTGTGCTGTATGAGGATGTTCTTTGCCTGCGTATATATGCAGGTTTTTGATTATCGCATTGCCGAGACGTGTTTTCGGAAGCATCCCGCGTACAGCTTTTCTTATTATTTGTGTGGGATCTTTTGTGAGAAGCTTTTTGGGTGTTGTAAATCTCTCACCACCGGGATATCCCGTGTAATGCCTGTAAACTTTATCGGTCATTTTTTTACCGGTAAGTTTTATTTTTTCGGCATTTATGATAATAACATTATCACCGCAATCAACGTGAGGAGTATAGTTTGTCTTATACTTTCCCCTGATGAACTTTGCAACTTTCGAAGCTAATCTGCCCAGAATTTCGTCTTCTGCATCAATTAAAATCCATTCTTTTGTAACTGTTAATTTGTTAGCAGAAATTGTTTTATAACTAAGAGTGTCCACTTTTTTATTTCTTTATTATTTATATATATATATTCGTTTTCCTTATAAAATGGGGTGCAAAGGTAAAATTTTTTTTCAGTAATACAAATTTCTAGGTAACATTTTTAAGGGCGCGGTAAGAGTGAGAAAGAAAGGAACTGATTTTTTATTTTTGAATTAATTATTAATTTTATGAATTAAAATAAAATCTATATGCGGCTCAAATTAATTTCAGTCTTAATTCTTGTTAACGCTTTTTACGGTTATTCGGCAAAGTATTATGTTTCCTGCTCAGGCAACAACTTATTGGACGGCAAAACTCCTCTTACGGCATGGGAAACCATTGATAAAGTAAATGCTTCGATGGCAAGCTTTGTTCCAGGTGATTCAATTTTATTCAAAGCCGGTTGTGAATTCAGGGGACAAATTGATGTTACCGTTTCCGGAAATTCATCTTTACCCTTATATTTCGGCATGTATGAAACAGGTGCAAAACCTGTAATAAAAGGTTCTAAGTTAATTGAAACATGGACGGTTCACGCGGGAAACATATGGAAAGCCACATGCTCTACTTGCCCTGATGTAATAAATAATTTCTTTATTGACGGAAAATTCCAGCAGCTCGGAAGGTATCCGAATAAAGGCTATCGGACTATTACCAGTGCAAACGGGCAAATATCATTCACCGATAATGCATTAACTGCAGCAAATAATTACTGGAATGGAGCAGAAGCCGTAATGCGTTTATGGCGGTGGTACCTGGACAGGAAGATTGTTCAGACACAAACCGGAACTACATTTACGCTGGCAACAACTGCCGGCAGTAATATTCAGGCCGACTACGGATATTTCCTGCAAAATCATATAAATGCTCTCGATTTGCAGGGCGAGTGGTGTTACCAGAAATCGAACAAAACTTTTTATTTATATTATAGTTCTGACCCTAATCCGCATGTTATTGAAGCAGCATATTACACTAATGGAATATATATAGATAATCAAAGTTACATTAATATCGAAAATCTTCATTTCACTCATCAGCTCGAAGCAGCTGTCAACATTGAGCAATGCGATCACATAAATTTCAGAAATAATATTATAACATATGCAGGTATTGATGGAATTGTATTGCGTGAAAGCGATTATATTACTGCAGATAATAATGAAGTTCTTAATACAAATAATGACGGCATTGTTCTTCGAAGAAATACAAATTCAACAATTATAAATAATTTAATTAAAAGTACAGCTCTTAATGCAGGAAGAGGTGCCGCAAATGAAGGTTCTTCATATATGGGCATAAGTTTTCAGTGGGAAGGAAATCTTCATAATAATAATCTCATTCAATATAACCGAATTGACAGTACGGGATACATAGGAATTTGCTTTGGCGGAATAAACACTAAAATCAGGAATAATTATGTTACTTATTCTGCTCTGACTATTGATGATGCCGGTGGTATTTATTGCTGGTCTGACAGTTTAGGTGGAAATGAAGTAACCGGTAATATTGTACTTTATACTATCGGCAATGGATATGGAACACCCGATTCACTTTCCACAGCAGCAGAAGGCATTTATATTGATGACAGGTCAAAAGGAATTCTTATAAAAGACAACACTGCTGCTTACTGCGACCATGGCTTTTATATTCATAATTCGAAAGAAGTGGTTATGCGCGGAAATACTTCTTTTAACAATAAAGGAGCACAATTACTGATAAAACAACAGGACCCTGTAATTCCCGCTAATCCTGTCCGCAATACTATTGTAAAAAATAATATTTTCTGTGCAGGAGATGCAGGTCAATGGATTATGGAAATGAGAGCTTACAATAACGATATTGATTTGTTTGGTGTATTTGACAGCAATTACCTGTATAATCCTTATGATACTTTATTGATTTATCGTGTTTATGTTCCGGGATATCCTTCCAACACAACTGCCAAAGAAGATATATTTTCATTTGCAGACTGGAATAAAAAAAGCCAGGATATTAATTCACATAAATTTCCTGTATTATGGGAAAAAGAAATTGTAACGGATACTGTCGGCAATAATTTTATTTTAAATCCTCAAATGACTACTGACGTAAACAACTGGTCGCACTGGGGAAGCAATTCAAATTCACAAATCACATGGGACAACACAAACAAACTCGACGGCGGTTCAATGAAAACAGAATTTACTGTTTATACTCCGGGCTCGCAGCAGCTCGTTTATCCGAGCAGCAGTTTTGCATTTGACCAGACAAGTACATACTTATTTTCATTCAGCATAATAGGAACGAAAGAAGGTTCTGTCGGAGTTATTCCGAGAATGGCGCAATCGCCGTGGAGTAACCTTTCCCAACCCAAGTATTTTCCGATTTACACACAGAGGAAAGATTATAAATATCTTTTTAGAGCGAATCAAAATTTCAGTGTTTCGCGTGTTGACTTTGAGAAAAACGTTTCGGATTCGATATGCTGGTTTGATAATGTCAACCTTTTTTCTGTTAATACTAAAACAGAAAATCCTGAGGATTATATATTTTTTTATTATAATCCGCAAAAAACAAATTCCACTGTAACAATAAACGAAACCCGCAGAAACATTGACTGGGATATTGTCAATATAAACCAAACATTGTTACCTTTTTCATCACTTCTTCTATTCAAAGACACAACATTAATTACCGGAATAAAACCGCCGCAAAAAAAATCTGACGAAAACTTTTTTGAAATTTTTCCAAACCCGACTTCAGGAATTATAAACATTAATACCGGTTTGAAAAACTTCCGGGTTACATTATATGATATATCTGGCAGGGAATTACTATCACTGAACAATTACAAAACAATTAATATAGAACAATATTCAGCAGGAATATATTTTATAAAAATCGAAAACGAAAAAGGAGTTTCTGTTAAGAAAATTGAGAAGAAATGATTTTTTTGAAAAAGTAGTCAGTAGTCAGTATTCAGTAGTAAAGCGAATCATAGGTTTAAAATTTCTTAATTGCCATCTGCTTTATATGACAGATTATTTTAGATCTCCCATCTCATGACTTCAGACTCCCGACTTTTTTATTTCTGCTATTTAATATTTGCTTTTTGCTATTTGATATAATATCTTTTGCCTTATTCACTTTTTCTTTTTAACTTCCTCTCCGCCTTTAAATACAGTAGTTTTAATAAGTTTTGCGTTTTCATCAAATTCTTTCCATTCGCCTTCTTTCTTACCGTTTTTATACATTCCCTGAATTTTCATTTGTCCTTTTTCAAAGTATTCTTTGTATTCGCCTTCTTCAACATTATTCTTAAAATTCTGTTCGCTCAATGTGTTTCCGTTTTCATAATATGATGTCTGCATGCCTTCAAAACCTCCGTTTTTATAATTAATCACAGTAGAAAGTCTGCCGCTGGTATAATACCATCTTCCCTCACCGTTTCTTATGTCATCAATATATTGGCTTTCTTCCTGTAATTTCCCTGTATCATAAAACATTCTTTTACTTCCGTTCACTTTTCCGTTTTTATAAGAAACTTCGCTTTTTAGCCTTTCTGAATCAAAGTACCTGCAATTACCTTCAAGCACATCATCTTTATAATAAATTTCTTCCAGAATTGTGCCGTTTTCATTTAACACTAAAGAAAGGCCATTTTTCTTTCCGTAAAAATAATTTTCGACCAGAATAAGCCTTCCACTGCCTGTATGATATCCGAGCCACTGACCTTCTTTTAAGTCATTTACGTACGTGCCGACAGCATACATATTGTCAACTTTTGTACGCCATTTTCCGGTTTTCAGATTTTTTGCATCTCTTTTATTAATGGTATCACCATTATAAATTTCGGCATTCTGCGCCGAAATGCCTGTGCACAAAGCCGTTAAAATAATAACTGCAAATAACTTTTTCATAATTGTTTTGGTTTTATTTTGAGTTAATGAAAACATTAAGTTTCTTTCTGCAAAAATATATAATTTTTAAACAAAAATTAATTTTGAAATTCTTAAAAAAAAAATTACGTTTGTGCTCTTTTTAATATTTGTATAATTAAAAATATTTAAAAAATGCAAATATCAAGAATTTCAGAAAGCGAAAAAACAAAAACACCTTTTGAATTAATTATAAATACATAATTGTAACAATTTTTTATTTTAAATATAATGATGTATTATACACTTTAAATCTATTAAAACATAAAACTATGAAAATATGAAAGTAGGAATTCTAAAAGAGTTGAGTCAAAGCGAACTTAGAGTCGCTGCAACTCCCAAAACGGTTACACGATTGAAGAAGCAGGGTTTTAGTGTGCTTGTGGAATCTGGTTGCGGATTAAAAGCAAAGTATTCTGATGCTGAATATTCATCGGCCGGTGCTGAAATTATTTCTTCAGCAAACGAGCTTTATTCTATGTCGGACATCGTTCTTAAAGTTCAGCCACCCACAGAGCAGGAGGTTAGCTTAATGAAAAAAGGCACAGTAATGTTAAGTTACCTTTGGCCTGCGCAAAATCAACAACTGTTAAAAAAATTATCTGAAGTTGGAGTTAATGCCATAGCAATGGATGCCATTCCAAGAATTTCACGTGCACAGAAAATGGACGTATTGTCTTCAATGGCAAATATTGCAGGTTATAGAGCTGTTATCGAAAGCGCCAATTATTTCGGCCGTTTTTTTAACGGACAAATTACTGCTGCAGGAAAAGTTGAGCCGGCAAAGGTGCTTGTTATAGGTGCCGGTGTTGCTGGTTTGGCTGCTATCGGAACGGCAAAATCATTAGGTGCCATTGTCAGAGCATTTGACACAAGGAAAGAAGTTGCCGAACAAATTCAATCCATGGGTGCCCAATTTGTTACTGTTGAGATAAATGAGGATGGATCCACTGCTTCGGGTTATAGCAAAGTAATGAGTCAGGCATTTATTGATGCTGAAATGGCTTTGTTTAAAGAACAGGCGTCAGAGGTCGACATTATTATCACTACTGCACAGATTCCAGGTAAAGAAGCGCCAAAACTGATACTGAAAGACCATGTTGAAGTAATGAAACCGGGTTCGGTAATTGTTGATTTGGCAGCAGGAACGGGTGGCAACTGTGTATTAACAAAAAAGGATGAAGTTTATACAACTGCAAACGGAGTTACCATAGTTGGCAAGGTTGACGCACTTCCTTCGCAAGCAAGTTTTCTTTATGGAAATAACTTGTGCAATTTATTGGATGACATGGGCAAGGCTGAAAGTTTTAAAATAGATATGACTGATGATGTCGTTAAGCGTGCCATGGTTACATATGAAGGAAAAATCAACTGGCCTCCTGAACCTTTAGCTGTAAGCGCTCAGAAAAAAGTTGAAACAGCTAAACCTTCTGCTGAAGAAGAAGCCAAGAAAAAAGCCTCAAAAGTAAAAAAAGCAATTATATCGAATATTATATGGCTTGCAATTATTGGTGTACTATTTTTCTCCCTTGGTAAAGTTGCACCTGCTGATTTCATGGCGCATTTTACTGCTTTTGTTCTTGCCGTTTTTGTTGGCTGGAATGTAATCTGGAATGTTACTCATGCTTTGCATACTCCGCTAATGTCGGTTACAAATGCAATAAGCGGAATTATTATCATCGGAGGATTGCTTATTATACAGGATGATTTTACGAGCCCGAGAACAATATTGGCTTTTATAGCAGTATTGATTGCAAGCATTAATATTGTCGGTGGTTTTATGGTTACATATAGAATGTTAAAAATGTTTAAAAAATAAATAACTATGATTACAACAAATATTCAAATAGCAGCGTATATCTTTTCTTCAATCCTGTTTATACTAAGTTTATCAGGATTAGCTTCACAGGAAACAGCTAAAAAAGGAGTTATCTATGGTATTATTGGGATGGTTATTGCCATTATGGCTACAGTATTTGGCGAAAATATCCAGGGATATACTTATATAATTGTAGCAATGATTATAGCTTCCATTATTGGAATTATTGTTGCAAGGAAAGTTGAAATGACGTCAATGCCGCAGCTTATCGCACTACTTCACAGTTTTGTTGGTATGGCTGCAGTTTTAGTTGGTTTCGGTACTTTTATCGACCCTCATACTTTTGAAATGACAGGAGCTGAAAAGTCAATTCATCTTGTTGAAATTTATATCGGCATATTTATTGGCGCAATTACTTTTACAGGTTCTGTTATTGCTTGGGGAAAGCTCACCGAAAACATCTCGGGCAAACCTTTTGTTTATGCAGGGAAAGATATTGTAAACGTAGTTCTTCTTTTAGCATCTGTTGTATTAGGTGTTTTGTTTGTTGGTGCTGACAGTTCTGATGGTATGATGTATTTAGGTATAATGACAGCTATTGCAGCATTTTTCGGAATAATTATGGTGATGGCAATTGGCGGAGCAGATATGCCTGTTGTAATATCAATGCTAAACTCATTATCAGGATGGACAGCTGCTGCTTCCGGTTTCATGCTGGGCAATGACCTCCTTATTGTTACCGGCGCACTGGTAGGTAGCTCGGGCGCAATTCTCTCAATAATTATGTGTAATGCTATGAACAGGTCTTTCTTTGCAGTTATATCAGGTGGTTTTGGACAGGAAATTAAAACAGGAAAGAAACTGGAAGGAAAGGTAAATTCAATAACTCATGAGGAAGCCGCTGAAATTCTGAATGAAGCACAATCAGTTGTTATTGTTCCCGGATATGGTATGGCTGTTGCTAAAGCACAGTATCCTGTTCACGATATGGTAGAAAAATTAAGAAAAAAAGGGAAAACTGTCTTATTTGGTATTCATCCTGTAGCAGGCCGTCTTCCCGGACATATGAACGTTTTGCTTGCTGAAGCAAATGTGCCTTATGACATTGTTCTGGAAATGGATGAAGTTAATCCTGATATGCCTGAAACAGATGTTACATTGGTTATTGGCGCCAACGACACGGTTAACCCGGGAGCGCAGGAAGATCCCTCAAGCCCGATTTATGGAATGCCTGTTGTTGAAGTATGGAAAGCAAAAAGGGTTATTGTTATGAAACGCTCTATGGCTGTGGGTTATGCAGGCGTTGAAAATCCTCTTTTCTATAAAGAAAATGCTGCCATGCTTTATGGCGACGCTAAAGACAGTGTTGAAAAAATTAATAGTAATCTGAAGTGATTTTCAGAAATGCTTATATAATAAAGCCGTCTCTAAAAAGGATGGCTTTTTTAGAAAATATACTTTCAAAAATAAAACTATATTTTTTTAAAATAACAATTTGAAAAATTACTTAAAACTTGGAGTTTATTATGGAAAAATCAAATAATAAAAGTAAAGGGAATACAGTTGATTTCAGGCATCCTTTTATTAAAATTGACAGCAATAAATGTGATTTGTGTTTGGACTGTATAAAAATTTGTAAAGAAGTTGTTGCGGCAAATGCGCTTGATATGAAAAAAGAAGGAGCAGAAAGTTTTATTGCCCCGGTTAAAGGTGAAAAACTTCAAGACACTTCCTGCGAATCATGCGGACTTTGCATTTCCGTGTGCGAAGCGGAAGCAATTACCGAAAACGTTTCATTCGGAAATGAGCCTGTTAACAAAGCTGAAACCATTTGTAATTATTGTTCAATCGGATGCAAAATAAAACTCCATCATAAAAACAACTTTATAATGAAAGTCACGGGAGCAGAAGGCGAAATAAATAAAGACAGCATAATCTGCAAGTCCCCGAGATTCG
>JAQUPB010000029.1 GCA_029004185.1 Bacteroidales bacterium
GGGAATTTCTGTTTTTGCCAAAACACCGATAAATGAACTGTTTGCCAAACAACAAATCAAACAAAATGTCAAAGAACAATTTAATTTATTTAGTTTCAATGAAATATTAACGCATCAGTAATAATTACTGATTACTGATTACTGATTTTTAATTTCCGTATTCCGAAATAAATTTTATTCTCATAATTCTCATTTCTTCTTCGGTATATTCATCCTCGCCAAGTTTTTGTATAGCCAGTTCTATTGAATCGGATTCGGCCGTTTTAAAATATTTAAATATGTTTTCCTGATGTTCAACGTCAATATATCTGCTTATGAAATAATCGAGGTCTAATTTTGTTCCCGAAGCAACAATACTTTCGAGTTCATTATACAGTTCTTCAAGGGTAATTCCCTTTGCGCTTGCAATATCTTCAAAAGCAATTTTCCTGTCAACGCTCTGAATAATGAAAACTTTGAGTCCCGATTTATTGATAACCGATTTAACGACCATGTCCATTGGTCGTTCAATTTCGTTTTCCTCAACGTACTTGGCAATAAGTTCAATAAACGGCTTGCCATATTTCGCTGCTTTGCCCACGCCAACACCTGTTATCTGCTTTAATTCATCGAGAGTAATAGGGTATTGAATAGCCATATCTTCAAGTGATGGATCCTGAAAAATCACAAACGGAGGAAGATTTTCCTTTTTTGAGATTTTTTTTCTCAGATCTTTCAGCATTGCAAAAAGAGTGCGGTCGGTAGTGCTTGTTTTCTGTCCACCTGCTTCATCAAAGAAATCATCTTCTTCGCTTTTTTCATAATCGTGGTCCTGAGTAAGCATAATTGAATACGGATTTTTCAAAAATGCCGTTCCTTCTTTTGTGACTTTCAGCAAACCGTAATTTTCAATATCTTTTGATAATAAGCGCGCAATCAAAGCCTGACGAACCACTGCATTCCAGAATTTTTCATCCTTATCATCACCTTTGGCAAACATTTCAAGCTTGTTATGCTTATATGATTTAATTGTTGATGAATTCTTTCCTATAAGAATATTTATAATATGTTTGGCTTTGAACTGTTGTTTAACTGAAATAACAGCTTCAATGAAAAGAGTCACATATTCTTTTCCTTCAAATTTTGCTTTCGGATGCAAACAATTGTCGCAACTCTGACAATTTTCCTCTTTATATATTTCACCGAAATAATGAAGAAGTTGTTTCCTCCTGCATACAGATGATTCGGCATAAGAAACTGTTTCGAGAAGCAATTGTTTTGCGATTTCCTGTTCGGCAACAGGTTTACCCTTGGAAAATTTTTCAAGTTTCTGAATATCATCATAACTGTAAAATGCCAGACATACACCTTCCCCGTCATCCCTTCCGGAACGTCCTGTTTCCTGATAATATCCTTCCAGGCTTTTAGGCATATCGTAATGTATGACATATCTCACATCAGGTTTGTCAATGCCCATTCCGAATGCAATTGTTGCAACAATAACGTCAATATCTTCCATTAAAAATTTATCCTGCGTGGTTCTTCTGATGTCGGGTTCCAGTCCGGCATGATATGGAAGCGCCCTGATCCCGTTAACCTGAAGTGTTTCGGCAAATTCTTCAACTCTTTTCCTGCTGAGGCAATAAATTATGCCCGATTTGCCCATATTGTTTTTAATATACCTTATTATTTCTTTATTTACATTATGCTTGGGACGAACTTCATAATACAAATTAGGTCTGTTGAATGAAGCCTTATAAACCTTTGCATCCAGCATTTTCATATTTTTTTGTATATCCTGCTGAACTTTCGGTGTGGCAGTGGCAGTAAGCGCCATGACAGGAACTTTCTTTCCGATTTTTTCAATTATCGGACGCAATCTTCTGTATTCAGGCCTGAAATCATGTCCCCATTCGGAAATACAATGGGCTTCATCTATTGCATAAAAAGAAATATTAATGGTCTTAAGAAATTTTACGTTTTCCTCTTTGGTAAGTGATTCGGGAGCGACATATAGAAGTTTTGTTTTGCCCGTAGTCAAATCATTTTTCACTTCTGCAATTTCTACTTTTGTCAGCGAAGAATTCAGGAAATGAGCAATTCCGGTTTCGGAGCCGAATCCCCTCATTGCGTCAACCTGATTTTTCATAAGTGATATCAGCGGCGAAACAACCACTGCTGTTCCCTTCATAATCAATGCAGGCAACTGATAGCACATTGATTTGCCTCCGCCGGTAGGCATAATGATAAACGCATCTTTCCCTGCAAGCAGGTTTTTTATTATTGCTTCCTGCTCTCCTTTATAGCTATCAAACCCAAAATGTTTCTTTAAATAATACTTTAAAGGATGCTCAAGTTTTACTGTCATTAGAATTAATTAATTTATTTATAAAAAAAATATTTACTTTTATTTATATTTACTGTAAAATTAAAATTTTTTGTTAAAATCAAAAATAAATTAAAAAATATTATTAAAAAACATTTTTTATGATTTTTTATAAAAATAATTAAAATTCATGAAAAATGAGCTAACTTTAATTATTTCTGCTTTTTTTGAAGAAAAAATGAATAAATTTGTATTAAAATAAAATATCAGATTTTTTTATACTAAAAATAAAACACGCAAAATAATACTCCAAGTTATGCTTAAAAATAAAACAATAGCTGTAGTTGTACCTGCTCATAATGAAGAGAAGCAAATAGGAATGGTAATTGAAACCATTCCCGATTTTGTTGACAAAATAATTGTAGTTAATGATTCTTCAAAAGACAAAACCGCAGAAATCGTTAAATCATTCTGGCAGACAAAACATAATGAGGGAATATCAATTAAAAACACTCTTGATGAGGCTATAGCGGGAAGATTTGAAAGAGCAAACCGCTCTCTTCAGGAAAGGATGAGGCAAGAAATTAAGTTTTTTGTTCCTTCTGAAGTTGCAAATTCAAATCCCGAATCAGAGCGTATTATTTTAATCAACCTTTTGCATAATGGTGGTGTAGGTGCTGCAATTGCGCGCGGATATAAATGGTGTAAAGATTACGGAATTGATTGCACGGCCGTAATGGCCGGCGACGGGCAAATGGATCCTGCCGAACTGGAAAGCATATGTAATCCTATTATAAGTGAAAACATAGACTATGTTAAAGGAAACAGGCTGATTCACAGAAGCGCATTGCTGGTTATTCCAAAATCGAGATATTTCGGAAACTCCGTATTGTCAGTACTCACCAAGCTTGCATCAGGTTACTGGCATGTTTCAGACACTCAAACCGGATTTACTGCCATATCGAAAAAAGCTTTGAGCTCTATCAGGCTGCATGAAATATACAAAAGGTATGGTATGCCTAACGACCTGCTCGTAAAACTTAATATTGCGATGTGCACTCTTAAAGAAGTCGAAATTAAACCGGTATATGATGTGGGTGAAAGCTCACAAATGAAAATATACAAGGTTATACCGAAAATTTTATTATTGCTTATAAAATCGTTTTTCAAAAGACTGTGGATAAAATATCTCTTCAGGGATTTTCATCCTTTGTTCCTGCTGTATAATTTTGCTTTTATTCTTGGTATTGTGTGGATACCATATCTGTATCATGTAATTAAATCGCTGTTGTTTGGATTAAACATGTCATTTGAAACTTTGTTTGCATTTTCATTTCTCGGAATTACAATATTTCAGTCTTTGCTTTTTGCAATGCTGATGGATATTCAGGATAATGAGAGATTGCAGAAGAATTAACTGGTGATCAGCAAATAGTTAATTTTTTTAAAGAATTTCATTTAAGGTTTTTACAAAAAGCTTACAAATATTTTCATGAAACCCAAAGTGCTTGTCATATCGTCATCATACCCCAAACACAAAGGAGATGTTAATGGAGGATTCGTTTACGATTTATCATCAAGATTAAAAAACGAATTTGATGTTCATGTGCTTGCACCTTTTTACAAGGGAGCTTTGGCAGAAGAAATATCCGATGAAATAAAAATTCACAGACACAAACAATTTACAAACAGCAATATTGAACTGGCTTATGGTATTGGCATTTACGAAAACCTCAAAAAGAATAAGTTAAAATACCTGGCTCTCCCCTTTTATTTTTTATACCTGTTGATTTCAATAATCAAGATAACAAAATCCGAAAACATAAAAATCGTACATGCACATTGGATTATTCCCAATGCTTTTGCGGCAGTTATTTGCAAAAAAATATTTCGCTGCAGGTTTAAAATTGCTGCTACCATTCATGGAAGCGACATATGGGGTTTTGATAATGTATTTGGAAATATGCTGAAGAAAATTGCGCTCCGCAATATTGATGAACTAAGTGTCGTGAGCAATGCAATTAAAAATAAAGTTATTGAATTCGGATATAGGAAAAACATAAATGTAATTCCTATGGGTGTTGATACTATGTTGTTTGTTTCAAAAAAAGAAAATAACGATATAAGAAAAAAATATAATGCAAATGGATTTTTAATACTCTTTGTTGGAATTATCGTCGAGCAGAAAGGAATAAGAAATTTAATAAAAGCCGTGCCTCATATTATCAAAGAATATGCAGAAACCAAATTTGTTGTGGTTGGCGATGGCAACTTAAAAAATGAAATGATTGCATTGTCAAAAGAACTCGATGTTGAAAAGAATATCATCTTTACGGGAACAATTTCACATGATGAATTGCCGAAATATTATTCCTCATCCGATTTATTTGTATTACCAAGTTTATCTGAAGGTTTCGGATTGGTAATTGCCGAAGCGATGAGCTGTAGTACTATTGCCATTGCGACAAATCTTCCCGTCATACAAGATATAATTACAGAAAACAAAAATGGCTTTTATTTTGAGAATACCACATCCGAATCTATCAGCAACAAAATCTGTTCAATACTTGGAAACATTGATAAATACAGCTACATAAAAGAAAACGGAAGACAGCATATTGCAAATAATTTTGACTTGAATGTGATTGCCGGGAAGTATGCTTCTTTGTTAAATAATTTACATCAGAAATTATGATAAAAAATACATTTCATAAAATATTTTCAAATCCGTTCGGATATATAATGTTAATTTTTTTAAAAATTTTTATTTATCCGTTCAGATACAAAAAAGGAAGCCACGACTATGATGCCGAAAAGTACTGGAGAGACCGTTTTTCAAAATATGGCATGAATATAAAAGGAGCCGGCGACGAAGGAGATTCTAAAAAAAATAATATTAAACGTTACGAACGTGTTAAAAATGTTTTCAAAGGAATTTTAAAAAATAATATAAAGAGCTTTGCAGATATAAAAGTTCTTGAAATAGGTGTAGGTTCGGGATCAATCACAGATGCGCTGAAAGAACTTGGAGTTTTGAATTATCAGGGAGTTGACATTACATCTGTATTGTTTGATTCTCTGGGTAAGAAATACGAAAAATACAAATTCAGCAAGCTTGATGTTACATCAGATAATATAAATGACAAATATGATTTAATTGTAATTATTGATGTAATTGAACATATTGTTGACGAACAAAAATTTTCTTTTGCAATAAATAACATAAAAAATTCATTAAAAAACGGTGGATTTTTGATTATAGCGCCTGTTGTTGAGAAAAACCATAAATCGCAGTTTTATGAAAGACATTGGGCTCTGGCTGATATCAAAAATGCTACGGGTGATTTCAAAATTTGCGAATCTAAGGTATGGGAAGAAAATTTCAGTAAAATTTATTTGCTTCAATAAATGAAATAAGTATAATGAACAACTTTAACTATCAATATAACTTTTCCGAACAACACAAAGAACTTTATGATATTCCGGAGCGGCAACAAAAAGCCAATAAAATAATATCTGTACTTAAAGAATATTTCAAAGGTGATTTAAAAAACAAAAAACTTATTGATGTTGGTTGTTCTACCGGCATCATGACAAAATTATTAAGTGAACATTTTAGTGAAACAGCAGGCGTTGACATTGATATTAATGCGATTGCTTATGCAAAAGAAAATTTCAAAAATGAAAATTTAAATTTTTATGTTAAGGATGCGATGAACCTGGATTTTCCTGATAGTTCAGCAGATGTAGTTAACTGTTCGCATATTTACGAGCACGTTCCCGACAGCAAAAAATTAATGAGTGAAATATACCGGATTTTAAAGCCTGAAGGTGTATGTTTTTTTGCCGCAGGCAATCGCTTCGTATTAATAGAAGCACATTACAAGTTACCTTTGCTGAGTGTAATTCCGAAATGGATGGCTCATAAATACATTAAACTTTTCAATAAAGCTGATTTTTATTATGAAAACCACCTTACATATTGGAGATTGAAAAAACTGGTTTCTGCATTTGAAATTAATGACTTTACAAAAGAAATTATAAAATATCCTGATAAATATTATGCAAACGACATGATAAAAGACAAATCAGCATCTCAATACTTTTATCTTGCGATAATGAATCTTGCATATTGGATATGTCCTACATATATTTGGGTATTAAAGAAGAAAAGTTTATAAGGTTTTGAAGTAAAAAAATAAATATAATAATGAAAAAAAGCATAATTAAAAATATAATGATTTTTTTATTCACAGCACTGCTGATTTTTTCCGCATTTTATTTTTTTGTTCCGCTGAATGAGCTGCACAGGCTGAAAAATATTTCAATACTCTATTTTATATTGGCGATTCTGACTGTTATAATAATTTTTATAATAAGCGGTGTTGAATCATATATATTGTTCAATCGGACAATGAATATTAAAATAAAACCATTCGACATTTTAACATTTCCCATGACCGTATATCTTTGGTCGTACCTCATTCCCGTGCAGGGATCAACAATTTATTCAACAATATTTTTCTATAAAAAATACAACATAAAATTATCTAAAAGCTTTTCAATAACTCTATTTACTTACATATTTACAATATTATTTTCAGGTATTGCCGGACTTCTTTATGTTATTGCATACAAACTATGGAGTTCTCCCATCATGTATATTTCGGTTTTTCTTCTTCTAAGTCCATTTATGGTTTTTATTTTTTACGAAATCGTAAAACGGATGAAATTTAAAGGCAAATTATTTATCAACATACACAATTTTGTTTTAAACACAACTTCATTGCTGGTAGACCTGAACAAAAATGCATCAATACTTTTAATAATGCTGTTGATACGACTTGTTTCGACTGTGTTTTTTGTTATTTGGTATAAATGTGTTTCACTGGCGCTGGGTTATGATGTTTCGAGCTTTGGACTGCTGGTATTGATTTTCTCCCTGCAGATTGTCAGCGTTCTTAAAATCACTCCCGGAAATCTTGGCATATCACAAATAGTTTCGGTGGTGGTAATGGCAGCAATGGGCAGCACGGCATCAATGGGACCAATTATTACAATCATAGCTTCGTTTACAGCAATAATTCCGGCGTTTACAATCGGACTTTATGCGCATTTCAGGTTCTTAAAAGAGAGCTCCTTTGATTTTAAAACCTCAAAAATCAACGACTATTTCAGGTCAATAAAAAAGAGTTAGAAGTATTTACAAGTATTTACAAGTTAAAAGGAATTATTGTTTATGGTAATTCGCCAAAAAAATTCCGTAAAATTAATTATTTACAGCTATTGTCCGATTAATTATCTATATCGTTCCTATGGAACTTTAAATAACCATGGTTACATTATTCTACCGACATTTCGTCCCGTGCGGGACGGGATATTGGTAGAAAATCAAACAGAAAAATATTTAAGCCCCGTAGGCGGCGACACGTATTTAAACTTTAAAACGATAATAAATAAAATCCTAAATTTGATTGTATTTATTCAAATTCGGGGTAATTAACATTGAAATATTTTCTGTAATGATTGCTAATATTGATATTTTTATTTCGACGAACCACCCTGTTTGGCGTTAAGATTTTTTTTACCGATTACTGCTTACCCCTCTACTTACTATTCATTCTCATTTTTTCTGTTTTAGCCCAGTTCAGATTGTTTCTTGCCAATGCAAAATCAGGTT
The DNA here is from genome assembly GCA_029004185.1 of Bacteroidales bacterium. GTDB lineage: Bacteria > Bacteroidota > Bacteroidia > Bacteroidales > JAHJDW01 > JAQUPB01. The sequence continues at coordinate 7,986 of JAQUPB010000029.1, forward strand.
TTATTTTTAATGCTTTTTCGCATGCTTCAATTCCTTTATCCCACATCTGCATGGAATTGCAGGCAGAACCTATGTTGTTATATGCATCAGCAGATTTAGGATTAATTTTTAATACTTCATTGCATGCATTTATGCATTTTTCAAAATCTTTTTTCTGGTAATACATAACGCTTAAAGAAAGATAACCGTCTTCAGTGGGTTTGTTTTTTAATTCTTCTTCAAGTGTTGTAGTTTCTGATTTTCCGGTTTCTGAAATTTTAAGATACCGCAGAGCATTCGGCTCGGATGAGTCGATTTGCAATGTGGAGTTTGCCAGGCTTCTTAATGCATCCCATCGCTCCTGTTCCGCATAAATCATCATAAGCAATATTCTTGACCTTATATGTGCCGAAGAAATGCTTATTGCTTTTTCGAGATATGACGCCGCCATCGGTTTATTGCCCTTCTCATAAAGAAACCGCGCATAATAATAATAAGATTCCACACCGTTTAATTCAACGCTTATTGAGCTCTTAAACCAATTTTCTGCTTCAACAGACTGCCCCATGGCATTTTTCAAAATTCCCATGTTTATATGAAGGTAAACCCAATTGGGCCATAGTTTCAATGCTTTGCGATAGTAATATTCCGCTTCAAAAAAATCTCCTTTTTCCATGCACGACAAGCCGTAATTCATCAGTGCTCTTGCGTTACCCGGGTTTTTTTGCACAATGTCTTTCCATAAATTGTCTTCATTATCCCATACCTCATTCCTTTGCCATGTTGCATAAGAATTAGAAATCAGAATTAAGGATATAATAAAAACAAGCACTCTTTTAAAAAGTTTCTCTTCAAACACAGGTATTATTTTCAGAACAAACATATATAAAGCCCAGCTCACCGAAAGGCAGATTCCGACATATGGAAAAAACAACCGATGGCTGTTGGAAACCTGAGAAAGCGCTGCGAGTACAGATGTAGGAATGGAAGCAATAATAAACCACAGAATGCCGAATGCAAAAGGACGCCATTCTTTGTAGCGGGAAGTTAAGAATGATAAATATATGAGACCGCCTATGAAAAGAAATCCTATCCACAACCGCAAGTCAGAAAAAGAACTTATTACCGTAATGTCAGGGTCAGTACTTAATCCAATCGGTACAAGGTATTGCAGGAAGTATGTCAATAAAACATAAGGTTGCGTAATCATGTATTGAAAATGATAAGTTGAATTTGAACCGCCACCAACATTGTTGAGAAAACCGCTGTTTGTAGTTTGTTTAAGTGAAATATACTGAACAAAAAAGGCAGCAGCTAATGTCAAAAGTAATGCAGGTAAAACAACTTTAACCGATGACCATGCGGCTTTCGTATTCTTGCCTCCGAAAAAGTCGGACAATCCGACATTTTTTTCAAAAAGAAAAACATATATAAAAAGGAATAATGGAAACATCACTGCTGTTTCTTTTGAGAGAATTCCCAGAAAGACAGGTATCAGATATAAAAAATAACGTCTTGAGAATTTTGAAAAAATAAACATCACAAGTCCCAGAATCACAAAGAAAGTGGAAAATGAATCTGCCCGCTGAATGATATAGTTTATGGTTTCGGCATTTCCCGGATGAATCATATACCAGGCCGCAGCAAATAACACAAAATAATTGTTCCAGTTATGTTTGTTTTCGGCATTGACTATTTTCAAAAATAAAAAGAACATTAACACTCCCTGCATAATAAAAACAGTAAACATCGACATATGAAACCAGAATGGTTTTAATCCTCCGCCGAGCCAGTAATCTATTGCCGTACTTGCAGTAACCACAGGACGATAGCCAAGATCGTTGGTATTAGAACTGAAGGTTTTCATGTCGGTAAAAAACAAAGTAAAATTTTTCATGTCGCGGATATATATGTTGTCGGGTATTGCACATATGTCATCCAAATGAAAACCGTTGTTAAAATGATTTGAATATGTTACTATAATGGTAATTGCAAAAACAATTGCCAGTATGATAATGTTTCTTTTATTTTTTTCCATATTCTTTAATTCTTTTTTTGCAAAGTTAAATTTTTCAATTTAAATAAATTAAAATTGTCGTTTGGCTTTTGGATTAAAGTCCGGAAGTGCATTTTTTTCATGACCCCAGCCTTAAGTCCGGGATTACTAAAACCCAGTACGAATGCGCTTTAGCCCAAATATAATATTTTTTTATCTACCAAAAGTTATTTTAAGGCTAATTTTATTTTTTATTTTTTTTATTTTTCACTATTTTTACAAAATATAAAATAATAAACAAAGGTATGCCGGAAAGCAAAATGATTAATCCCGATTACATTTTTGAAGTAAGCTGGGAAGTTTGTAATAAAGTTGGTGGAATATATACTGTAATTTCTACGAAAGCATTAACTTTAACAAAGCAACACAAAAACAATTTAATATTTATAGGACCTGATGTCTGGAAAGAAAGCACATCTACAAATCCCGATTTCACTGAAGATAAATTTTTATTTAAGTCTTGGCGTGAACAGGCAGAAAGCAAAGGCTTCAGGATAAAAGTAGGAAGATGGAATATTGAAGGAAAACCCATTGCAATATTGATTGATTTCACAACCCTCTTTCCTCAAAAAGACGTAATATTTGCCACTTTCTGGGAAAAATACAACCTCGATTCGATTTCGGGACAATGGGATTACGTAGAACCTGCTTTATTCGGTTATGCGGCAGGAACACTGATTGAGAATTTTTACTTGTTCAATAACAGTTTATCCGACAAGGTAGTTGCTCAGTTTCACGAATGGATGACTGGCACCGGTTTGCTTTATCTTCATGATAACGTACCACAAATAGGAACCGTATTTACAACTCATGCAACAGTTGTAGGCCGATGCATTTCGGGAAACGGACTTCCTCTTTATGAAAATTTAAGTGATTATAACGGAGATGAAAAAGCGAGTCAGTTTCATGTTAAAGCAAAACATTCGCTTGAAAAAACATCAGCAATTACTGCAGATTGTTTCACCACAGTGAGCGAAATTACCGCAAAAGAATGTGCACAGCTGCTGAAAAAAGAAGTAGATGTTGTCACTCCCAACGGTTTTGAAGATTCATTTGTTCCTTCAAAAAATTCATTCAACGAAAAAAGAGAGCAAGCCAGAGAAAAGTTATTTAAAGTCGGTGAAGCATTATTAAATCAGAAGTTGTCGCGCAAAAGCTTATTTGTTGCTGTCAGCGGAAGATATGAATTTCACAATAAAGGAATCGACCTGTTTATTGATGCTCTAAGCAAGCTAAACCAGAATAAAGATTTAAAAAACGACATAATTTCTTATATTTTGGTTCCTGCAAGTCATTACGGACCAAGAAAAGCAGTATCTGACCGCATGGAGAATCCCGACTTTGTTGAGCCCACTATTGACAAACATCTTACTCACAGGATTCATAATAAGGAAACCGACCCCATATTAATAAAATTAGCTCAGAACAACTTACGAAATCTTCCCGAAGACAAAGTAAAAGTGATTTTTGTACCATGTTATCTTAACGGCTCCGACGGACTTTTCAATATGCATTATTATGATGTATTAATAGGAATTGATGTAACAGTATTTCCTTCATATTACGAACCATGGGGATATACACCGCTTGAAAGTCTGGCTTTTCATGTGCCAACTGTTACCACAACTCTTTCCGGTTTCGGCATGTGGATAAAAAGCATTTACGACAAAATGACCGAAGGCGCTGCCGTGATTGAAAGAACAGAAAGTAATAATGAGTATGTAATTTCCGAAATAGCTAATGAATTACTGGATTACATTAACAAATCCGAAGAAGGAAGAATCAAATCGCGGGAGCAGGCATTTTTAATGTCGAGAATTGCTTTATGGAAAAATTTAATAAAATATTACGAACAGGCATATAACATTGCATTAGTTAAAGTTCAGAAAAGAGCACCCACATTTAAAGTAAAACTTTATCCTGAAATAACCCTGCATAAAGTAGAATCACAACACGAACCGGTTTGGAGACGCATCAACATTGAATCAAATGTGCCCATATCACTTGAAGGGATTAAGGAAATAGCAAACAATCTCTGGTGGTCGTGGAATCCTGAAAGTGAAGAACTTTTTGAATATATGGACAAGGAATTATGGAATAAAACAAACCATAACCCGGTTGCAATGACTAATGCCATGCATTATTCGCAATTCCTGAAACTCGAGAAAGATAAAATTTTTACTGATAAACTAAAAAAAGTTCACAAAAAATTTACGGATTATATTTCCAAATCTCCAAAAAAAGATAAACCAAAGATTGCATATTTCTCAATGGAATTCGGCTTTCATGATTCCCTGAAAACTTTTTCGGGCGGACTTGGGATTCTTGCAGGAGATTATTTAAAGGAAGCCAGCGATTGCAATCACGATATTATTGGCATCAGCTTGTTATACAGAAACGGATATTTTATTCAGCAATTATCAATAAACGGCACTCAATTATCTATTGTTGAACCTCAGCACTATTCACAAACGCCACTCAAACCGGTTAAAGATGAAAACGGTGCATGGAAAGAAATTACGCTTGCATTTCCCGGACGAACCATTTATGCAAGAATATGGAAAGTTGACGTAGGAAGGGTTCCGTTATTTCTTTTAGATACCGATTATGATAAAAATTCAGCGCACGATCGATCAATAACTCATCAGCTATATGGAGGAGATTGGGAAAACCGCCTGAAACAGGAACTTTTACTCGGCATAGGCGGAATCAGATTGCTGGAAACTCTTGAATTGGAGCCTGATGTTTATCATTGTAATGAAGGACATGCGGCATTTCTCGGTATTGAAAGATTGAAAAAAGCCATGCAAAATGAAAACCGCTCTTTCCTTGAAGCAATGGAAATAGTAAAATCATCAAATCTTTTCACAACGCATACTCCTGTTCCGGCCGGACACGATGCATTTTCCGAAGACATGCTTAGAACATACCTCTCACATTACCCCGACAAACTTAACTTATCGTGGAATGAATTTATGAGTTTCGGGAAACTGCATGCCGACGACAGCACCGAAAAATTCTCAATGAGTTATCTTGCCGCCCGATTATCTAGCGAAATTAACGGGGTAAGTAAAATTCACGGAAGCGTTTCACAAAAAATGTTTGCCGACCTTTGGGAAGGTTACTTTCCCGAAGAAACTCATGTAAGCTATGTAACCAATGGCGTGCATTACCCGACATGGACAGCCGGAAGATGGCGTGAGCTTTATGAAAATACTTTCGAAAAAGGATTTTTTGAAAATCAATCAAAACCAAAATTCTGGAAAAAAATATATGAAGTCCCCGATAAAAAAATATGGGAAATACGGCAGAAACAGCGAAAAGAATTAATGAAATATGTTGATGACAGAATAATAAACAGCTGGACAAAACGTCAGGAAAACACTCATAAAATCATTGAAATAGTCAAGACAATAAAAGACGACATCCTCACTATCGGCTTCGCAAGGCGATTTGCCACATACAAAAGAGCATATTTATTATTCAAAGACATTAACAGGTTGAATGCAATCGTTAACGATAAGAAGAAACCGGTGCAGTTTATTTTTGCGGGTAAGGCTCATCCGCAGGACAGAGCAGGTCAGGATTTCATTAAATCAATTTTCGATATTTCAAGAAGACCTGAATTTATAGGAAAAATATTATTCGTTGAAAATTACGATATGGAGCTTGCGAAAAAAATGGTTCAGGGAGTTGATGTATGGCTGAATAATCCCAGACGTCCGCTCGAAGCTTCGGGAACAAGCGGAGAGAAAGCTACAATGAACGGCGTACTTAATTTCAGCGTAATGGACGGATGGTGGGCTGAAGGCTACGTTGAAAAAGCAGGTTGGGCACTTGACGAAAAAACAGCATACGATAACGAAGAATTTCAGGATGAACTTGATGCCGTTACAATCTACAACATTCTGGAAAATGAAATCATACCCATGTTTTACAAAAGAGACGCAAGCGGCATACCCAAAGACTGGATTTCATATATCAAAAAGGCAATAGCCGAAATAGCGCCGAAATACAATACAAAGAGAATGATTGAAGATTATTACAGCAAATTTTATAACAAATTATATGAAAATTCTCTGAACCTCAAAGAAAACGATTATGCGCTTGCAAAAAAACTTGCACACTGGAAAAAAACCGTTTCAAGAGGATGGGAAAGCATAGAAATAGTTTCCATATTGGTAAGTCCCGATATTGCAAATACTGCATTAAAACTCGGACATGACTTTCATGCGGAAATTGTTCTCGACCTCAACGAACTTTCAGTTGATGACATCGGTGTTGAAATAATTTTTACCGACATAGCAAACGAGCAACCTGAAATTATTTTCAAACTCGAACTTGAAGTTAACAAAATCACCGACAAGCAAGTAAAATACATATGCAATGTCCCGTCCGATAAGGCTGGTACATATAATTACGGCTTCAGAATTTTCCCAAAAAATCCTGATTTAGTTCACAGGCAGGATTTGAATTTAATCAGGTGGTTTTAATTAAACAGATGAAAACAACTATACGTCCAATAGTAATAGTTTTCACACTGGTTGTTATTAATTACACTATTTTAAATGCACAAGGTTGGAAATGGCAAAATCCTTTGCCATGCGGAAACTATTTAAATTCGGTTCGATTTATAAATTCAAACACAGGCTTTGCTGTGGGAGAAAAAGGCACAATACTGAAAACTACAGATGGAGGTGCTAACTGGATAATAAAAGATTTGGGCATTTCAGACGCATTCGGGTCGGTTTATTTTACAGATGCCGATACAGGTTATGCTGTTGGCGAAAATGGCACAATAATAAAAACTACCGATGAAGGCAATAACTGGACAACCCAAAATTCGGGTACCTTAAAATATTTGCGTTCTGTTTGTTTTACAAGTACAAGCGTTGGCTATGCTGTCGGAGATACGGGTATAATAATAAAAACCACAAACGGAGGAGCAAGCTGGACGCCTCAGAATTCAAACACCACCATACAATTAAGTTCTGTTTTCTTTACGGATGCCAACATAGGTTATACTGTTGGAGATTACGGCATAATAGAAAAAACCACAAATGGTGGAAATGACTGGACAATTCAGACTTCCGGGATTTCAACTTTTTTAACATCAACTTATTTCACAGATGCAGATACGGGTTTTGCAGTCGGCTATTACGGGGTAATATTAAAAACCACAAATGGAGGTGTTGACTGGACAAAAAAGACTTCGGGCACATCAAATTACCTGTATTCGGTTTATTTTGCAAATGTTAATACCGGCTACATCGTTGCACAGAATGATACGATATTAAAAACTACAGATGGAGGTAATAACTGGGAACATTATTATACCGGTAATTTGTCGAGCTGGTTATATTCTGTTTATTTTACAGATGTTGATACAGGTTATGCTGCCGGGCATTATGGTTTGATATTAAAAACCACTGATGGCGGTAAAAACTGGATGACTCAAACTTCCGGTATTTCAAATTGGTTATATTCAGTTTATTTTATTAATACCAATACAGGCTATGCTGTTGGAGGAGCGGGAACTATTAAGAAAACCACAAATGGAGGTATAAACTGGATAGACCAGGTTTCGGGTATTTCACAATATTCATATTTAACTTCTGTTTACTTTACAGATGCTGATACGGGTTATGCTGCAGGTTTTCAGGGTACGATAATAAAAACCACCAATGGCGGCACTAATTGGGCAACTCAAATTTCGAATATCACGGAAACCATAAGGTCTGTTTATTTTGCTGATGCAGAAACAGGTTATGCAGTTGGTAATTATGGTAAAATTATTAAAACCACAAACGGCGGTGCTAACTGGGTAGTTCAAACTTCCATTACTTCAATTCATTTTCTCTCTGTTTATTTTATAGATGCAGACACAGGTTATACTGCTGGCACCACGGGTGCGATACTTAAAACTACAAATGGAGGAAAAGATTGGTTCTCCAAACCCACCGGAATTTCGAATTATATATTTTCAGTTTATTTCGTGAATGCCAATATTGGTTATGCTGCCGGCAGCAGTGGTGTATTTTTAAAAACTACAAATGGCGGAACTGACTGGACTAATCAGGTTATTGGTTCTTATGATTTTCAGTCGGTTTGTTTTACAGATGTTAATACCGGTTATGTTACCGGCTGGGGTGATGAAATGGGCGGTTTGATAATAAAAACTACAGATGGCGGAAGTAACTGGATAGTCCAGACTTCTACCTCTAATTATTTAAGTTCGGTTTGTTTTCCTGACGCTAATGTGGGTTATGCCGTGGGAGAAGGAAGCACAATACTAAAAACCACAAATGGCGGAACCACTTTTATTAATGAAAAACAAAATGAAGATTCAGGAGTTTTAAAAATATATCCGAACCCGGTAAAAAATAAATTAACAATAGAAATACCACAAACAGCGGATAAAAGCACTTTATCCGTTTGCAATATTAACGGTCAGGAATTAATAAAGCAACAATTGCCTGCAGGCAATACAAACAGAAATTGCACCAAGATACAAATAGATGCGGGCAACTTACCATGCGGCATTTATATAGTAATACACACAGGCAAAGAAGGTGTTAAAACAAGCTTGTTTATTAAACATTGATATCATAACACTTCCTTATCGCCTTAAACTAAAAGAAAACAAATATTTTAAATTATTAATTTAATTATTAAATTTGTTATTATATAATTTTCTCATATGAAAACAAAAATCTTATTATCTATCCTTATCGCTTTTGGAATAATATTTATTTCAACTGCTCAAAAATGTGCAATTAACAATGCTGTTGAACAGCAGATTTATAAAGCAGCAAACGAGCAGATTCAAAATTTCCTTAATAAAATACCTGAAAATAATGAAGCAACCTATGGATTCACGAACAGGAATGAATTCAGCAAAGTCACATTCGGCAAGATTTACCACGAATATGCATTAAATAAAAACACACAGCAAAATCAATTATCAGCAACAAATAATTACCGGATACCATTAATTGTTGACAATGAATTCAGGGCTTTGATAACCGTTTTTTATGATGGAAGCAAATTCAAGTTAGTTGATTTAGGAGCAACGGTGCTTGCAAAGGATATTGAAAATTTCGAAAAAAATCAGAACTATATCATAACCGATAAATTCAGAATTTTTCTAAGAATATATGAACCTAACAGTGATTTCATTTCTACAATTAATAATCCCGAACAAATAAACCAATGCAGGTTCTACCCATTGTTATCAGCCAGAAACATTTTAAATGAAACCGCAAAAAACACCGGTGCATTTTATACTATCGAACAAATTATTTCAATAATAAAATAAAAAAAACATATAAAGGAATCTATATATGATAACATCTATTTTAAAAATTAAATTTGTTTTAATAATTTTTATTCTTTTAAATATTAAAACATTCAGCCAGGTTTTGAGTGTGCCTTTAATTACACAATCGCAAGACCAATGGTGCTGGGCTGCATCAAGTACTGCCATCCTAAATTATTACGGAAACCCCGTTACCGAGTGTCAGGTTGCCGAATATAACAGGACGGTATGCACGTGGCATAATTTCGGAACTACAAACTGTTGCACTGACCCAACAAAAGGATGCAATTACTGGAATTATATTTTTTCCAGAAAAGGAAGCATAATGGATAATTTAAATCATTTCCAGAGCATCAGCAGCGATAGTTTGTGGAATCATCTCACAGTTGCACAGATACAAACAGAGATAACAAACAGCAGACCATTTGTAATCCGATGGGGATGGTATTCCGGCGGAGGTCATTTTATTGTTGGTCATGGAATTTCAGACACTACAATATATTATATGAATCCTTGGCCCGGTGAAGGTTCAAAATTCGGATTATACAGCTGGGTTGTTAACGACGGAAGCCATTTCTGGAACTGCACACTCGTTCTTACCACCTCCCCTACAAGTGTTAATAATTTATTCGTTAAAAATGAAGAAATAAAAATATTTCCAAATCCTTCCAACAAAGAAATATTTTTTGCATCATCACAGAATATAAAAGAAATAAGAATTTACGGAATTACAGGTAATCTTGTTTATTCGCAAAAATCAGACATAAACAAAATTTCCATTGAAAATTTTCCGGATGGAATTTACAATTTGCAAATTTTCACGCCTGATGAAATAATTAATAAAAAAATAATTGTTTCAAAATAAAAACATATGCGAAAGCATTGTTATTATTTATGATTGATGTTCTTCTTTTTCATAATTTCATTGTGAGCCATCAGTCGAACAGCGTTAATCTTAATAAATCCCATACTGTCCTTCTGGTCAAAGCCGCCTTCATTATCCATGCTTGAAAGTTCTTTATTATATAATGAACTCGGAGATTCCCTGCCTTCAATCATTATGTTTCCTTTATATAAAGTAAGATATACAATGCCGTCAATCAATTCCTGACTTTTATTTATTGCAGCCATAAGGAAATCCATTTCGGGACTGTACCAATAACCGTTATAAACTATTTCGGCAAAAACAGGCGAAAGCATGTTGCGCAATTTCATAACTTCTCTGTCCATGGCCATTCCTTCAATATCCATATGTGCTTTTAAAAGTATTGTTCCACCCGGAGTTTCATAAACACCACGCGATTTAATTCCGACATAACGGTTTTCAACCAAATCTTCAAGTCCTATTCCGTTTTCCCCACCCACTTTATTCATATATTGAAACAACTCCAATGGTTTTGTGTATTGAGTTTTATCATCACGATTAACAACCTTAACAGGTATTCCGTCCTTAAAATGAATTTCAATTTTAGTTTCTTTATCAGGCGCATATTGAGGCAACTTCATTTTAACATAAATATCTTTTTCCGGAGTATATCTGGGATCTTCAAGGATTCCTGCTTCGTGGCTTATATGCATCAAATTATCGTCTTCGCTGTAAGGTTTCTTCAACGACGCTTTCACGGGTATTCCGTGCTTTTCAGCATAATTTAACATATCAGTCCTTCCCTTAAATTCATTCAGAAACTCCTGGGTTTTCCATGGGGAAATAATTTTTATTTTCGGATTTAACGCATAAAAGGTAAGCTCAAAACGAACCTGGTCATTCCCTTTGCCTGTAGCGCCATGCGCAACATAATCTGCATTTTCTTTTGCAGCAATTTCAATATGCTTTTTGGCAATCAAAGGACGGGCAAGAGCTGTACCAAGCAAATATCTGTTTTCATATATTGCATTTGCCTTAATTGCAGGAAAAATAAAATCCTCAACAAACTCTCCTTTCAAATCTTCAATATAAACCTTTGAAGCCCCTATCTTTAAAGCTTTTTCCTTTACCGCATCAAAATCATCATCTTGTCCGACATCAGCAACATATGCTATCACATCATAATTTTTCGCTAATAACCATTTTAATATCACAGAAGTGTCCAATCCACCGCTGTACGCCAATATCACTTTATCTTTTTTCATTTGTTATTTTTTTATATTAAACTATCTGTTTTCTTTTGCAAAATTAATAAAAATAAATTCATAATTATAATTTTTGTTTGTATAATAATTCATTGTTTTATTTTTTATAAAATTACAGTAACACGAATTTATAAAATGGTTGCATGAATTTTCAGAAGATACAATTTATCAATAATTATTTTTTTGTTATTCCAAATGGAATTTTAAGACTAAGAAAAACGTTTCTGCCTGAATTGTAAAAACCAACTTCTTTTAATGTCGACAAATGATCAATATATTTTTTGTCAAAAATATTGTCGGCACCAATGCTTATAGACATTAACTGATTGCTCATTTTTATATTACCTCCTACGCTAAAATCAACTAATGTATATTCTGATGTTGACGTTTCATCGGGAGCCGGATTGTTTTGCTCAAATGCAGTGTGAGTACTAACAGAAACAAAAACATCACGTAGAAATATTAATTTTTCTTTTTCAGCTCTTAATTCAAACTGTAATTTGTTGGCAGGAACAAAAGGCAAATAATCTCCGTTTTGCTGTTTGCCAATAACTGTCGAAAAGGTAGTTTCAAAATGCAGCCACTTTGCGAATTTAGGATGGATATGAAATCCTGCTTCTCCGCCAAATAAATACGAATTTGTTTGTAAGTACTTAAAAATACTAATGCCCGAATCAGTGGTATCACCAGTTGGAGAAATAAAAATATAGTGATTGATAATATTGTAAAATCCCGCCATATCAAAAGCAACATTATTAAAATGATAATGCATACTCAAATCGGTTTCGTATGCGTTTTCAGAAATAAGATTATTGTCACCGATTTCGTAACGTAATTCATGTTGCCCTTTTGAAGTGAGTTCGGCTAAATTAGGTGTGCGGTAAGCTGCTGCAAAGTTTGTCCTGAATAATAATTTCTCGGAAACATTGTATGTAGCTCCAATCGAACCGCTGAAACTGCCAAAATACCTGTCAATTGCCGCGCGATATTTCATAGTGTCATTTGGGGAGCCAATTGCCTGGGTTGAAATTGATTTATTATCATAGCGAATACCCGTTTGTATTTTTAACTTCTTAAAAAAAGTATATTGTAATAAACCGAATGCAGAATAATTATTTGCAGTAGCATCCGGCAAAAGTTTGGTTTCTCTGTCATTCAGATTTTTATTTTTCTGATTGAATCCCTGAAAACCGATAACATATTCCGAATTTGCATTTGAAGGCAAATGGAGGTTGGCTTCATACGTAAGGGTTGCAAGCTTCATTTGAATTTCAAGAATATCTACCTCGCCAAAATGAATAAGTTCAGTATTCTGATATGCTGAATTTATGTCAAGCTTAAATTTGCCTATATACAACTTGTTTTGCGAAGAAAGTAAATGAGTATTTAATTGCTGATACCATATTTTGTTCTCCCTTGCTCTTTTCATAATTTCTTCTATAGCTTCATCTTCTACCAAACCAAGTCTTTGATTATTGAAATCGTAAAAGAGTTTAAATACACCTGTTTTTCCTGTATATCCTGCATTTGTTTTAAACGACAATTCATTAAAGCGGGAGTTGGGAACGAATGTATCACCACCTTGTAAATAGTCGGCATTTGTTTTTTGTCCGAATCTTATACCTCCAAATATTTTCTTCGATGCACCTTTTATCCCAAAATTATTAGTTATTCCGAGTGAGTTAGAAAATAATTGCATATTATAATCGCCAATAATACTGCCCACAGGAGCAGGTTTTTCTTTTACGAAATTTATTACTCCTCCTATAGCATCGGAACCGTATAATAAAGAGGCAGGTCCTTTAATGACTTCTATTTCTTCTATTCCAAATTCGTCAATACCCAAAGGATGATGGCTCGAATACTGATAATTTTCAAATCTCACACCATTGTTTAAAACTAAAACATCATTCATTGAAAGTCCACGAACCACCGGCTTCGACACTCCGTTTCCTTTTGATATCATGTCCACACCGGGAACCTGAGTGAGCATTTCGGCAAAATTCGGCATGCATTTACCGCTAAGAGGATTAAGTTTTAAAATGTCAATTTTAACGGCATTTTCATGTTGCGTTGAGTTGTAAGCACCAGATATTACAATTTCCTCAGTTTCAATTGCACTTGGCTCAAGTGTTATGTTTAGTTCAGTTACAGATTGGTTAATTATCACTGTTTCTATGCGATTCTCATAACCCAGAAAGGAAAAATTAATTTTCAATTTACCGTATGGCAGATTATTTAATTCATATTCTCCGTTTTGACTGGAAACATTGCCTTTATTGAGTTCTATAACAAAAATATTTGCACCAGCCAGTGGTTTGTTGTTTTTGTCTGTAATTTTTCCTTTTAAAATTGCCTGCGAATTTGCAAAGCTGACAACCAGAAAGAATAACATATAAATCAATATATAATTTCTCATTTATAATATCTTTAATTTGTAAGGTTATTATGAAGTTTATTTTGTGCTTTATTTCGCGACATTTTTTTTTGCAACGAAAACACACAAATCCACCAATATTATGCTTGAAATAAATTGTCAACAAACAACCATTTCATAACATTACCGAAAATAATTTAAAAAAATGTCAGGAGGTAATAAAGGGTGGTGCTCTGAATTGAGATATATTAAAAAGATAAAAGTTTTTACATTCTTCGGTTTTTAAAGAAATCTCTTTTCCATTATATTTTTCGCTAAACTTAATAGCAATATCTTTCTTATAAAAAATACTCGCTTCAAACTTCAGAATTTGGCAGTGAGTATGTTTTTTTTCAACATGAGGAGCACTTTCATTATGTTTTCCACAGGGAGTGTCTTCGTGCCCATATAAATCGTGTATGTATTCTTTAGGGATTAAAAGAATAGAAAAAACAAGCGATAACAATATTGATATAAACTTATTCTTTATGAGCATAAGACAAAATTAATAAATATCTTGCGAAATAAAAAAACATTGGCAGGAACGAAATATTCGATATTTTTGAAAATTATTTTTTTTTAACAGTAATACAATTTATATATGTCAGAAGCATTAATACTACTAGTAATAACGGCAGCATCAATCGGTTTTTTTCATACACTAACCGGTCCCGACCATTATGTGCCTTTTATAGTTATGTCAAAAGCCCGTAAATGGTCGCTCGCAAAAACAATATGGATAACAATTTTATGCGGTATTGGTCATGTTGGAAGTTCTGTTATAATAGGTCTTATTGGTATTGCAACAGGCATTGTCGTTGCAAAATTGGAATTCATTGAAGGTTACAGAGGTAATATTGCTGCATGGATTTTCATTTTGTTCGGACTTGTTTATTTTATCTGGGGATTATGGAAAGCGTACAAAAACAAACCGCATAAGCATTTTCATATTCATGATGATAATGAAGTTTATCTGCACAAACATTCACACGAACATTCTCATGATGGGGAAACACATCATCACACACATAAAGAAGAGAAAAAAATAAATTTAACTCCATGGGTTTTATTCACTGTTTTTGTTTTCGGTCCATGTGAACCTCTGATTCCCATACTCATGTATCCTGCTGCACAGGAAAGCATTTCAGGTATGCTCATTGTAACCATCGTATTTTCATTTTTTACAATTGCAACTATGCTCACAATTGTTTTAATTTCATTATTCGGATTTAATTTTATCCCGATGCACAGAATGGAGCGTTATATGCATGCCATCGCAGGCGGAACAATTCTTATATGCGGACTTGGAATTGAGTTCCTGGGATTGTAACTTCCTAAATATCCTTTACTTCCAATAAAATCAGTGCTCTCTTGTTTTTTATTAACAATTTTTATTTTTTTCAACAAATCTTTGTGGTGAACTAGTTTTAATATAATTTTATCCAAAATTGAAATTATGTTAGGATTGGACTTGGGTCTATTTTTTCTGCTGATAGCTTGTTTACTTGCAGCCTGCACTTTTGAATTCATCAATGGATTTCACGATACAGCAAATGCTGTTGCCACGGTTATTTATACGAAATCACTAAAACCGCATGCCGCAGTTGTATGGTCGGCAATTTGGAATTTTTTCGGTGTTTATTTCGGTGGCATTGCCGTTGCAATGGGAATTATCAATCTTTTACCTTTGCAAGTATTGGTTGAGCAGAATATCTACCACAGTGTTTCGATGATTTTATCATTAATTTTAACCGCCATAATATGGCAATTCAGCATTTGGCGCCTCAGCATTCCATGTTCAAGTTCTCATACATTAATAGGCTCCATTTTTGGTGTTGGTATTGCATATATGATTAGCAATTCCGGTTCTGCAGGATTGAACTGGACTAAAATTATTGACGCCGGACTTTCTTTGCTGATTTCACCTTTAATAGGTTTCGGACTGACAATTATTTTAATGTTCTTTTTAAAAAAATTAATCAAAAAAAAGAAATTCTTTCACACACCTGAAGAACATAAAAAACCTCCATTCTGGATAAGAGGAGTTCTTGTTCTTACCTGTACAAGTGTCAGCTATTCACATGGCTCAAACGACGGACAAAAAGGAATAGGTGTTATTATGATAATTCTGATTTGCTTTTTACCTGCACGATTCGCATTAAATCCCTCCAAAAATGCCGCAAACATGATTGGCAGCACCAATGTCATTGAATGGTACCTGAATAAAACCGATAAAAGCAAAATGCTGCCAAAGGATACAATTGTTGTTCACAATGCCCAAACAAATATTGCAGCAATTAAAAGCATTTTGAATAAACTTCAAACACCTGATGTTGACTCAAAAAAATACAATTTCGAACTAAGAAAAAATATTCTTAGTCTGGCAAGTTTAACTCCTGCACTAACAACATGTAAAACTAATTTTGTTAAGGACGACATACACAAATTTAAATCAAATATAAAGGAACTGCAGTCGTATACAGAGTTTGCTCCATGGTGGGTTATTCTTTTAGTTTCATTTTCTTTGGGAATGGGAACAATGTTCGGATGGAAAAGAATAGTTGTTACTATCGGGGAAAAAATAGGAAGAACTCATTTGAATTATGCACAGGGAGCCAGCTCCGGAATAGTTGCCGCAAGTACAATCGGATTTTCCTCATTCCTGGGATTACCTGTAAGCACTACTCACGTTCTGTCTTCCGGTGTTGCAGGAAGCATGGTTTATGAAGGCGGTCTGAAAAATCTGCAAAAAAACACAATCAAAAATATTGCTCTAACCTGGGTAATTACTATTCCGGTAACAATTTTACTTTCAGGAAGTTTGTTTCTATTGCTTAGAAGTTTTGCTGAATAAAATAGCCACAGATTCACAGATTGATTTATAAGGTTAAGGTTGAGATTAAGTTTTAACTTCGACTTATTTCTTCTCAATACCGAACACCGAATACTTTTTTATCTGTGAATCTGTGGCTATTTTTATTTCACTAAAACCCTCAGACTTTGTTTTTGATTTTTAATCTCAATATTTCCCGTTATTTCTTCCTGCTCCCCGTCGTAATGAATTATGTTGCTTTGCGCAAATACCAGTTTAATGTTTTTTGCTTTGTAAGTTTCAACACAACATGATTTATTGATATTCCCTGCAAATAGCCTTATTGCCATGATAATTGCATTGAAAACATTAAAAGGTTTTATCACTGTAACTTCAATAATTCCATCCTGAATATCGGCATAGGGAGCTATCACAGCATTATTGCCATATTGATCTGCATTTGCAAAAGTGATAAGAAAAGCTTTTACAGAAATTTTATTACCATCAATTTCCAGTTCATAAAATTTCGGTTTATACCCGAAAATTTCACTCACTACAATTCCCAGATAACCTAAGAAACCACGCTTAGCACTTCCCGCAAATATGTTTCCAACATGTGCATCAAAACCTATTCCGCTTGTGCAGAAAAACGGATGCTCGTTTATATAACAACTATCAATACTCTTCACATTTCCGTTTAACAAAAGCCGCAAAGCACCGTCCGCATTTAGCGGAATTTTCAGATGACGGGCGAGACCGTTTCCCGAACCAGATGGTATTATCGCCAATGTAATATTTGTGCTTACCAATACCGATGC
>JAQUPB010000030.1 GCA_029004185.1 Bacteroidales bacterium
TAAATCTAATGGTATAGGTTATCACGTTGCTATGGATCCTTTTGAGATAAGCGATTGGCATGGGATCGGTTTAAAAAAAGTTGAGGAACTTAAAATGGATAGTTTTTTTCGGTTTATGCCGGAATAGGACTTGTTCGGGATACCTGATTTTGCACGGGAAAAACTTAAATTTGATGTGATCTTTATTGATGGCGATCATCGGTTTGATTATATTCTTTTGGATTTTACGCTGTCAGATTATATAGTGGCAGATAATGGGTACATTATATTCCATGATTTATGGATGCCTTCAACCAAAAAAGTTGTTGAGTTCATTAAAAATAACCGATCCGACTACCAGGTACAGGAAGACATTCCTGCCCCTCAAATGAAGATTTTTAAAAAGGTGGCCAACGATAAACGTCAATGGGATTATTTTCGCTCTTTCTAACCCTTTTGTTCGTAAGCATATAAAATCATAGTGGTTGTGCAAAAATTTATAACTTCGCACAAAATTGCCATCAGCATCTATGACCTCACCTTTTGATTTCATAAAAAAAACATTACTTGTATTATTTATCGGGTTATCCTTTTCGGGATATTCGCAAAACGTAACTTTAAAATACAAAAAGTTTACAAGCATATACGATACGAAACGCCATATACCTTTTTACACTTATTATACACTTACAAAAGCACAGGCAAAAAATTTCAAACAATTTAAAAGATTAAGCACATTTTCAAAAGACCTGAGTTGCAAATACGAACAGGCTGATAATAAAGATTATTTGCACGGCGGTTATGATAAAGGACATCTCACCCCTGCTGCCGATATGAGTTACGACCAGACAGCCGAAATGCAATGTTTTTATTTTACAAACATAGTACCGCAGAATTCAAAATTAAACCGCGGTCAGTGGAAAGCTTTGGAGGAATATGTACGCAATAAAACACTTAATACCGATTCCGTTTTAATAATTACAGGAGCATTTTCATTTACTAAAGGCATTAAATTAAATAACATATTTGTTCCCGATTCATTATTTAAAATCATTTACAATTATAAGACCGGCAAAATCGAAACTTATATAATGCCGAATAAAGAAGTCGGCAATTACATGGCTTATCTTTCAACAAGGAGCATTATAGCCAATGTGGATTTCAAAAAAATTATTTTACAATTAAAAAAGCATAAATAAATCGGTTGTTCGTTTACATAGTGAAAACCTGAAAACTTCGTACAATAGATTTTAAAAAACATTGAATTTTGATATTTTAATTTATTCTCGATATGAAAATCGCAGTAGTTCAATTTTCGCCGGTTATAGGAAATTTATCTTTAACAATTAAATCTTTGGATTTATTAATTGAGGAATGCAAAGAAGCTGATTTGGTTGTTTTGCCTGAATTGGCCAATTCGGGATATGGCTTTGCTTCATTAGAAGAAGCTTATGAATATGCCGAAAATACAGATAACAGTAAATTCGTGAATTTCCTTTTTGAAAAATGCAGGAAATACAATTTAAAAATTGTAAGCGGATTTAACGAGAAAGAAGGTGACAAACTTTATAACTCCGCCATATTAGTTGGAGAAAAAGGGTTGTTAGGGAAATACAGAAAACTTCATCTTTTCATGAACGAAAAAAATATTTTTCAACCCGGAAACACAGGATTACCTGTTTTCGAAATCGAAAATATAAAAGTCGGGATGCTCATTTGTTTTGATTGGATGTTTCCTGAAGTATGGAGAATTATGGCATTAAAAGGAGCCGATATAATATGTCATCCTGCAAACCTGGTTTTGCCTCTTGCACAAAAAGCGCTTCCGTGTCATGCTATTACAAACAGGATTTTCATTGCAACAGCTAACAGAATTGGAACCGAAAGAGAAGTTACTTTTACGGGAAATTCAATGATTGTGAATACGAAAGGTGACATTCTTTACCTTGCATCGCCGGATAAAGAAGAATGTAAAGTTGCAGATATTTCAATTGAACAGTCACGAGATAAAAATGTAACTCCCGATAATAATATTTTTAGCGACAGGAGAAATGATTGTTATGATTTGAAGTGTTTTTCATAAAGCAGATATTATGACACTGAATACTGCTCTGTAGTATTGAGTTTAAAAACATTAAAGAATTCGTTAAATGCAAAAAAACAAAAGTAAATTTTCGGGAGAAGAGTTGTTTCTGTTTTTACTTTTTTTAATATCTGCAATAGTTATTACCTGCGGAGGTTTGTACATGATGTTAAATAATGAAGCTACCGGCGGATATACGCAGGGAAGATTCGGTGCGCATTCAAGGTTTATTATATACTCGGGAAAAATGGTTTTTATTTTCGGCTTGTCAATTTTGATTGTTTTAATGATTATTGTGGTACTAAGTAATATTAAAAGAAAAAAGAAACGGAAAAAATAATATAAAAGTTGAATAAATTAAAACCTCTCAATTTCACGTTTCAAAAAAAAACTCTTAAAAATTTGCTTTTTATATTTATTTGATATTTTTTTGGAGTAAAATATCAAAACATGGTAAAGCAAAAAACAAAATTAAAGACAGAAAAAGAAAGTTTATCGGATACCGGAAAGCATTTGGTATTATACAACGACGAACATCATACTTTCGAATACGTCATAAAATCGCTTATTGAAGTATGCAACCACGATGCCGAACAGGCGGAACAATGCACCATGCTTACACATTATAAAGGAAAATGTCCGGTAAGAACTGGCTCTGAAAAAGAACTGCGTCCTTTTTTGGAAGGATTATTGATAAAGGGTTTGTATGCGGAAGTGGAGTGAGGGTAATTTGAAAATGTGTTAATTTGAAAATGAACAAAACTATCTCTCATTTCACAGTATTTTTTTTACTCCAGACTCCCGACTAAATAACTTAACACTAAAAAATCTACTCAAATGATAAAAAAAATAATCATTATATCGGTTTTATTTGCTTTTATATCATGTGCGAAAGTTCCCATTACAGGCAGAAAGCAAGTAAAAATGCTTCCCGAAAGCACATTGATTCAAATGGGTTTAACAAGTTACAGGGATTTTATTTCAAAAAATCCGCCCGCACCTTCGAACGATAAAAATACCATAATGGTAAAAAATGCAGGTACAAAAATAACTCAGGCGGTGACGCAGTTTTTGAAAGGTTCTAAACAGTCAAAAAGAATTGAAGGATTTAAATGGGAGTATAATCTTGTTAACGACCCAACCGTAAATGCATGGTGTATGCCTGGAGGTAAAGTAGTTGTTTATTCGGGAATTTTAGCGCTTACACAGGACGAAACAGGTTTGGCTGTGGTTATGGGTCATGAAATTGCACATGCTGTTTGTCGTCACGGAAATGAAAGAATGAGCCAGCAGATTTTGATACAACTCGGCGGAATAGGACTTGCGCTTGCAATGTCGCAGAAGCCGCAGGAAACGCAAAATATTTTTCTTATGTGCTATGGTGTTGGAGGAACACTGGGTTCGCTTGCATATTCGAGGGTTCATGAGTACGAAGCCGATAAACTCGGATTGATATTTATGGCAATGGCAGGTTATAATCCCGAAGTGGCAGTGAGCTTCTGGCAGAGAATGGCTGCAATGGGCGGTGCTAAACCGCCTCAGTTTTTAAGCACTCACCCGAGTGATGAAAACAGAATAAAAGAACTTCGCGCATTTTTACCGACAGCGAAGAAATATTATAAAGGATAGGGGAAAAAGTTAAAAGGGTTTGTTGTTTGTGGTTAAAAAAGCATATCTTTATAACAACAAACGACAAACAACAAATTGTCAACAATCAGCACTTCTGAATAAATTTCATAACAAATGAACACAAAAAGAAAACTTCTTTTTTATAGTGTAATTTTTTTTACAATTCTTTTTGTCGGGAAAAATAATTCTTATTCTCAAACGATAACTGTTGATTATGCTGTAAAAGCCGACCCGCCATTATTAAAAAAGTTTGCACAATATAATGCGGGATGCATAAATCCGTATTCAAATTACACCCGCGATATTGATAAGCTGAACGAAGTGGATGCACATTCATTCAGGATTGATTTGAGCATCGGCAAAAGCGATGGCACATTTTCAAATCCCGAAGTAGTGCAGGGAACGCCTGCAAACATAACTTACAATTTTACTTTGCTTGACGATCTGGTAACAAAACTTAATGACAGAAATGTCCTGCCCTTGTGGTCGTGGTGCTATATCCCTGTTCCGTTGCAGGATGCCGGCGACTGGAAAAACCTCAAGGAAAGCATTGCCAACTGGAGAGATTTATATAAGGAAATACACAAGCAATATGCGCTGCATTATAAAAATGCAGGGCTCCGCATTGGTTTTCACGAAATATATAATGAACCCGATTTGTTCGGAGTATTTTTAAATCAGAGTGATTTCAATAATTATTATTTCGAAATGTATAAATATGGAGCACTGGGAATAAAGGAAGGCGACAGCGAAGCCGTGGTTGGCGGTCCTGCTTATGCTATCGGTGAGTGGATTCCCGGCAGCGGGGCTTTTTTGGATTATGTTGTAACTAATACTTTGCCGCTTGATTTCTGCTCATTTCACAGCTACATGGATGGAACAAGCTGGCCCGGCGAAATGGATGGCATAGCCGACGGGTTGGATAGCAGGGGATTTAAAACGGCAGATATTTTTATTGATGAATACAGTTGGCTCAATGGCGATAACGGAGGAAGTACAAGTGTAGGTGCAAATTCACCGTTTAATTTTTATGCCGCTGCGGCACGAACTTTCGAAACCATGAACGTGATCTTAAACAGAACGGATGTAACCATGATTCATTGGGCGCAGTTCATGGAATCAACTTTCGGAGATGACCCTTATGGAATGATACGCAAGGACGGACACAGGAAAGCAGCATTCAATGCTTTTAAAATATATGCCGATATGCCTGTTGAAAGA
Organism: Bacteroidales bacterium; assembly: GCA_029004185.1. Lineage (GTDB taxonomy): Bacteria > Bacteroidota > Bacteroidia > Bacteroidales > JAHJDW01 > JAQUPB01. The sequence continues at coordinate 4,913 of JAQUPB010000030.1, forward strand.
AACAGCGCCACAATAACCAATGGCAATATTAAAGGATGGGCTTCATCAGATACGCACAAGGTTTGCCTTGTTTTCTGGAACAATGCAACATCAACACAAAGTGTTTCTGTTAAATTAAATAATATAAGTTTTCCAACGGGTAATTTCAGGTTATACAGAATCGACAGCACCAATGCAAGTTATTTCAGCGGAGCTCACGAAAATCTTGAAGTCGAAGAATCCCAAACTGCTATAAGCACAAGTGAATTTACATGGAGCGGAAATATTCCGAAAAAAGGTGTGATATACATCGTTGTTGACGATAACTCGGGAGTTACCGATTTTAATCCCAACCAGCATAATAATTTTGTGGCGAAAGATATAAGAACATATCATTATTATCCTGTAAGAAAGAAAACATATTATGCAGAGTTCGACAGGAAAAGGTGGATTGCATATCTCGGCATGGGAACCGATAATAGTTCACATGCACAGACAGGAGTGGTGGCGGAAAATCTGCCCGATGGCATTGATGTGGCTTTTGTTAACGATGGTACAATGCAGACAATTGATAAAAACAGTTTGCTCGGATTGCGTGTTGATTACAGGGTGGAAGGAGCATATACGAAAGGAGTGCTTTTTCACGGTGGAATTTATAATCCGTTACGCGATGCTGAAATGGCTTGGGGAACAAAGCTTCAGGCAAATGAAGTGCACCAGGTTGATTTAAGTTCTTTCAGCATTCTTTTTGCCGATTATGCTCCGGCAAGCTGGGATGGAAGAGTTATCATTTCATTCATAATGCAGAATACCGGTGCCAACAGGAAAGCTAAAGTTGTTGTTAAAAAGAAACAAATCCCAAGTAATATCTCCGCAAAGAATACATCGCAGAATTTTAATATAAAAGTATATCCAAATCCTTCTAATAACGGTATTTTTAGCATCAAGTCGGAAAACACGAATTATAAGGGAAATATTTTAATATCAATAAGTGATTTGACAGGAAGAGAATGTTACTCGGAAATAATACCGGCAAACAGTTTATGCACAATAAATACAAATGGCAAGCTAAAAAGTGGCGCTTATCTAATGACAATAAAGCATGAAAGCGGCAAGAGAATTGTAAAAAAGGTATTTATAACACAATAAATTGTTAAAAAGAAATTAACAATACTTGCATTTTGGGATTTATTATATTTATATTTGTGGTAGTAAATTTTTAAAATAACGACTATGGATTTTAAAAAACTTACAGCTTTATTACTGGCGTTGCTTTTTGTAATTGCAGCCACAATTTCTGTTGGATGTTCACATAAAAAGAAGATGTGTAAGGGGATGGGTTTTTATAAGCGTGATATAAAAAGAACATACATGCACTAAATGTCTTCAGTTAATTTCTTCACTATCCTTAATTGATTAAAAAATTCCTTTGCAACAATTCGTAATACCGTATAAGAAGGTATGGCAAGTATCATTCCCGGTATGCCGGCAAGAGTTCCCGCCATCATTATTACAATAAAGATTTCCAGAGGATGTGCCTTTACACCTCTTGAATAAATATAGGGTTGTAAAACCGATGCGTCAATAATGTTTACTGTTAAGAAAACCCCGAGCATCCTGAATATGTCGGGCAGCATTTGCGAATAAAAATCGGCATTCAGATTTACTGATAAACCGAGAACCACACCTATGCAGGCACCGATAATAGGGCCTATGTATGGTATTACGTTCATTAAGCCCGCAAAAAAACCAATGATCAGGGCATTGTCAATTCCTATTATTGTCATTCCTAATGAAATCAGTATTATTACGGCAACAACATCAAGACAAAGACCTATAAAATATCTTGTAAGCAGTCTTTTAGTTTCGATAAGAATGTGCTTTATTTCCATTTGATATTTCAGGGGAGTAAGAAGCATAACGCCTTTTAGAAAAAGTCTTTCATCCTTAAGAAAGAAAAAGGTGATGAAAGAAATTGCAAAAATTGCCACAAACAAATTTCCTGTATAATCAACAAACGAATCGAATATATCTGAAAACTTTGAAATATTGATAAATGAAGAAATCTTGGAATAAAGTATTGTATCAATGTTTTCATTTTCCGCAATAAGATTGTATTTTAACAGCACTGCTTCGAGCTTTGTTAATGGCTCTTTAAAGCTGTTATAAAATGTCTCGTAATCTACTTTGGATAAAATATCAACTTCGTATGTAATTATAGGTATGAAAATGCTTATTACTGCAATAATTAATCCTATTAATACGAGCAGGGTTAAAAATGCTCTTATCACATGAGGGATTTCGTATTTGCCGAACCTGATTTTGCCAATGAGTTTCATTATCGGTTGTCCGGTCAGTGACATTACAACAGAAGCAAGAATGTAACCAATAATTGAGCTGAAGAACCAAACAAAGATTGCGGTAATCAGAATTATTGCAAAAATTATGATATATTTATTTTTCGTATTCATATTGTACAAAATCAATATTGTTATACGCAGATATCATTCCAAGGTTGTCAAGTTTCTTTCAAATTTATAAATAATACGGCAATATTCCAAAATCGTAAGAAAAACAGGAATGTTTTATTAAATGTTATTCTGAAGTGCCGGACAAAAGTATAATTATATTTAAGTTTTAATAATGGTGGGCATTAACTCCGCCTTTTAAGGCGGAGAGAAAAAACACAATACATCATTGGGCTTAAGCCCTGAGAAATTAAGTGCTGGTTTGTCTATTATAAAAGTAATTATCGCCAGAGAAAAAAATGAAAATCATGGCTAAAGCCATTCATTATTATGGTCGTGTCTCCGCCATAAATGGCGGAGTTATTATTGTTATAGGTACTTATAAATGATATTTTATAGATATTTTATTTTGTAAAAATAAATTTTATAATTTTACATCAACTAAACTAAAAAATATTATTATGAGAAATATTTTAAATATCGGGATCATTTCAATTGTGTGTTTGTTTTTCCTGGAATCATGCTCAAATGAAAAACTTTTCACACAAAAGAAATATCAGGAACTCAAAAAAGTTCCTATAAACAGCATTGAAGCAAAATACCAGGGTTATGTAAATCAAAAAGAAAATGATGTTGAAACCATGAAACCGAATGATGAAAATACTCTGGCATCAGCAAATGACGGCGATATTGAATTGCCTTTTATAATCAGGAAAAGCGATATGAATTCACAGTTGGAAAACACCAGGGAAGTTTTAAGCAAAATTATCGGCAATAAGAAAATAAATCAGCTGTTGCAAAACGATAAAAAAATAAATTTCCTGAAAATAATGCCTTTATCCAAAAAACTGAAGAAATCTTCATTAAGAAGGGGTCACGAACACAGTTTTATGCATCTGATACTTGTTATTTTAATTGTAATTCTTATATGTGCATTATTAAATTACCTTGTTCCTGGAGTTGGCGATAAAATTTTGTACATATTGATTTTGGCACTGTTATTGGCACTCATACTTTATCTTTTAGGGGCATATTGATCAGGGTAAACTGCTGAAATTAATACATCGTTTGTATGGATACACCCGAATTCACTACGTTTAATACAAATTTTAAAAAAATGAAAAAGCTAATAATATTATTGTTTGGAATTTTTGTATTTAACAACATTTCATTCTCTCAGGATGTTAGTTTATATGAATGGTTAAAAACAATACCGGGTACAAAAATAAAAAAGTACGACTCGCCTGTATTTAAAGAATTTTACGAAATATATTTGCCCCAACTTCTCGACCATAAAAACCCGAATGGAAAAGTCTTTAAGCAATTAATTTATCTGGGTTATAATGATGTAAATGCTCCTACAGTTATTGAAACCGATGGGTATAGCGCCAAAAGGGTTTCGCCAAAATTTATTGATGAACCCGCGAAAATACTTAAAGCGAATATGATTTTTGTCGAACACCGGTTCTTTAATAAGTCGGTTCCCGATTCAATGGATTGGAAGTATTTAAACATGGAGCAGGTTGCCGGAGATTACCATTATATAAGAAATGTTTTCGGAAAGTTTTTAAAAGGTAAATGGGTGGCAACAGGAATAAGCAAAGGCGGTCAAACTGCTACTGCATATAAATTATTCTTTCCCGATGATGTCGATGCAACAATCGCCTATGTGGCTTCAATGAATTATTCTTTGCTCGATCCTCGTATTGACAAACATTTTAAAATAGTGGGTACGCCTGAATGCAGAAAAAATATTTATGATTATCAGGTTGAAATGCTTAAAAATAAAAATAAACTATTGCCAATTTTTAAAGATTTTGCAAGGAGAGATAGTTTGATATTCAATTTCATTGATGCTGAAACGGCCTATGAATATTGTGTTCTGGAATTTCCTTTTTCATTCTGGCAATGGGTTGATAATTGTAAAATAATTGAAAATATAAAAGTTCCGGACGATTCGCTTGTTAAAATTTTATATAAAGTCATATATCCCGATTTGTATTCAAATTCAATATATGATTTGTTCCCGTCATACTTCCAGAACTTTACCGAGCTTGGTTATTACGAATATGATGAAACTCCTTTTAAAGAATGGCTGAAGAAAAAAGATTACCCGAATACAGCTTTCAATCCACCGGGAGTAAAAGTCGTTTTTAACGATACTTACATTAAAAAATTAAAGGATTTTATAAAAAGTGGTCCGAAGAATATGATTTTCATATATGGCGAACTTGACCCATGGGGAGCTCCGGCCATTGAACTGAATGATAAAAGCAACAGTCTGAAGTTTGTTGTTAAAAACGGCTCGCATGGCGTGAGGATACGCCACCTTGATGCTCAGCAGAAAGAACAGGTTTATTCAACTCTTGAAAAATGGCTGGGAATTAAAATTGACAGATAGGTAAATGTTGATAGAATGTTTCATTAAAATGAAAAATATCCGAATTTTCCTTACGATATTCTAATGCTATCCTTTGCGTTCTTGGCTATATCTTCGCGTGCTTTGCGTGAAATATTGCCTGTCGGCAGACAGGTTTTAATTTGTTTCTCGCAAAGAACGCCAAGGTTTTCGCAAAGTTCGCAAAGAAAACAATATTTGATGTTGTGTGATTTTTTCAGGTTTGCAGTTTAATAAATTTTTCTTTTCGAAAAATCTTATAGAAGCGAATGACTCTCAGGTTCCTTCATGCATTCCGGTGTTTTAAAAATCACTATTTCATAAGTTATTTTAAGCCATATCAGAATGCAGGGTATTGCTTTTAAAACGTATGGAGCAACAAAATTCTCCCTTAAATATTTCGGAAAAATATCGGTAGGGGATAGTATGGTGAAAATAAAAGCAAGACATACTAAAATCAAATCAATTAATTTTCTTTTCCTGTAAAAATACCATAAAGCAACTCCTGTGGCGGCTATTATGAAAGTTGCAGATTCGGCTCTGTGATTAAAAATCACAATCCATATTAAAATATTTGTTAAAAATAAAATCCTGAAATTATAATCATTGAACGATTTGTATTTTAAAAATGATAGAGATAAAATAATAAATCCGGTAAATACTATGATGTTTTTATTGATATTTAAATTAAACCACGAATAGAGCCAACCTATAACAGATAAGCCATGCCACGAATCATGGTCGATTTTTAAAACCTGAAACCAGCTTTGATATAAATGTGTTAGTTGCTGAAACGAAACAAATAATAAAGGCAAAGCAAATAATATTATCATCCAGAGAACCGAATATAAAATAAATTTAATTTTTCCGGGATAAAAGAGGAAAAGCGAAAACGCAATAATGCCAAATGGCTTTATGTATGCGGATAATGCAATTAATAAAGTTGCAAGAATAATATTCCTTCTTTCAAGAAAATTAAAAGCGAGAATTATTAATCCGGCAATTAAAGCGTTGCTTTGTGTATTCTGAACAGATGTTATATTTTCAATCAGAATGAACCATAGTATTGAAACTTTTATTTTATCGCTTATTCTCGGTAGAACTTTTATCGAAAAAAATAGAATCAAAGTATTTAAAAGATTCCAGAGAATTAAACCTATGGAAACAGGCAGATATGCGAGAGGCAGCATATATACGGAAAATGTAGGGCTGTATTTGAAATCCCAGAACTGGTAATCGGCATTTTTGTACCTGTCGGTGATATTACAATATAAATCCTGATTATTTATTAAATGATGAAATGTTTGTTTGAAAATGATATAATTGTTGTAATGAGTGTATTCATGTCCTTCAATTGTTTTTACTCCCAATGATAATAATTGAATGCTGGCAATAATTGTTATTGTAATGTATACAGCAAGCAGGATATTACTGTTGGCGAGACTTCTTCTGAATTTATTTTCTTTGGAAAAAAGCATTTTAAACGGAATTGGTAATCTTGATTTTTTTATTTATAACAAGATTTAATATTTATTTAATTACTGTGAGTTTTTTTGAAAATTATGTTTTTCATAATTTTAAAAAAGTATTTTATGTCAGTTTTAAATGGGCTTTGTAAATATTGCTCTAAATATTTTTTTTCCGAATCAATTATCTCATTAAATTCTTTGGGTAAGTCGGCGTAAAAAGGAGGTATGAGGCCGGGTTTGACTTTCATTCGCATATTCCTGATTTCGTCAGGATATAAACCAAGATAATGTTCGCTTAAAGGTCTGACGCCGATTATTTTTAAATCTCCTTTCAGCAAATTAAAAATCATGGGCAATTCATCTATCCAGAATTTTCTGAGAAATTTTCCCAAACGATGCAGTCTTATGTCATTTTTGAGCTTGCCTCCCGCCATGAGTTTATTTCTTTTATAAACATAATCCTGCAGATATTCGGAGTATGGATGCATTGTCCTTATCTTATAAACAAATATTTCTTTTCCGCTTTTTCCTATACGTTTCATTTTGAAAATAAATCCATAAGAGGCATTTTTATCATAAAATGGCTTTTTTATTTTTCTGACCGTGAAATATATTTTTCTGTTTAATAATTTTTCATCAACCAATTCAAATCCGCATGAATAAAGTCTTCCGAGGACTTCGGTTTTTGACAAAATCTGATTCTTGCCTTCGGTAAAGAAGGAATGAATGCTTTTCAGAATGATTATTTTTGGAAAAACCCGTTTGAAAATATAACTGAAGAAAAAATAAAAATTATTTATTACGGGAGGATATTCTCTGAATATTCTGATCTTTCTCAGTTTAGACCTTTCATAACAACCAATGAACAATCCATTGTTAACAAGTTTGTTATTTACGGCTTCAAAAAAAGTATTTATTTCAGGTATGTCATTAACTCTTTTTAAGTTGATCAATGTTTGATAATTATTTCCAATGCGTGATTCGATGTTGAATATGCTTGTGGTTGCATTTATTGAAGTGAGCGGAGAAAGAATATCGTAATTTTTATTGAGATATTCAAAAACCTCCCTGTTAGATTCGTCTGTAATTATTTTTTTAACAACCGCAGAATCATTGGCTGTAGTATTAAATTCCTCATTCAAATCTTTACCTGATTCTTCTTTTTTGGGGGAATCCTTTTTGTCGTAATCCAACGAATCGAGATAATTTATGAATTCGGGTGTTTTTGACATTAACTGATGTTTATTAATTTAAGTCAAATATAAAAAAAATATCCGCTCAGAAGCCATAATAAAAACCAAATTGAATGCTTGTAGTGCTTCCCCCAAGGTATGAAGGTGAATATTGGTCAATATAATATTGTGCGATATTGCCGTCGACATTAAAACCTTTGATTTCAGACAAAGTGAGCTTTGAGAATATTGTCAGAGACACTATCGGGCTATATGCTAAATAAAGCTCAAATGCTTCTCTTTCCCAGGTTTTGTTTTTTATTAACGGGTGTGTGTCGTAAGTGCCATTTATCAGGTAATCGTAATTATTTCCGTGAACCGAATAATTATATGACAAAATAATGTACAACTCAGACAAAGGTTTATAATCAATTGAAATAAAAATATCCTTTGAATTATCTGTCATAAACCAACCGAGATTATATTTGTTTGATTCAAATGTTAAAACAGGTACTCTGTGTTTATAGCACAATGGATATGAATAGGTGTATTCTGCAGTAATTCCGATATTCCTGACAATGAAATTATTAATTCTTGCTCCGAATTTATTGCTGAAAAAATTATATTTATCTTTTTGGGAAATTCTTTTAAATGAAAATTCATCTATAAAAGAAGAGACATATAAATGAAGATGTTTGATGTTTCTTGAACTTAAATTAAAAAAAATCTGGGAATTCTGATTGTCGGAAGCACCATTTGTCAGGGTGTGGTCAATTGATTTAAAAAACATAAATGGAATTAAGTATGCGGCTTGAGTTCCTGCATCGCCATATATTATTGAGTTTCCAAATGAAACGTTCAATTTCTTCCATGGCTTTATAGTATACATGTTGGCAGCAATGCGTTTGCTTCTGTATACTGTTCTTGGCAATTGCGAAGTTTTGTACGATGTGTTACTGTCAATAACTTCAGAAACAAGCCAGCCGTGAAAATAATTAAAGTCGAGCCATTTGAATGGGTTCATCCGGAATTTAAGGAATGGAAATGACGGAGTTCGTCCCGACAGAATATTTGCTCCGTTATAATTATCTCCCCATTGAATATGTTCCTTTGCAAACCCAACATGTCCCCATTTCCAGTTATAATAAATCCCTCCGCGCATTTCGCTGTAATCTCCGCCTTTTCTGCCTCCTTCGTTAAGTTTATAGCATCCTCCTTCTTCCTGAGAAAAATAAGTTGGCATAGCAGGAATAACATCTTTCAGATAATTGTCACAAAGATTTGCATATACTCCCCAGTGTTTTCCTATTCCTATCAGTGCTTCTGCACCACCTTTAAAACTATAAAAATTCTTGTTTGTTGAAGATGTATATTTTATTCCGTAAACAGGTCTTAGCAATGCAAATCCAACGGAGTCGATGTATTGAAATAAAGGCGGTAGAAATCCAAATGAAAAAATACTGTCTTTTTTTGCAATATTAAGTCTGCTTTTGTTAATGTTGTTTGTTTCCAAAGAAAATTCTTTCAGGAAAAAATCAATTTCACTTTGTTGGCGTTTGCTGAGTTTATCGGATTTTTTCCTGGCTTCAATTAAATAATCACAGATTTCTTTTCTGCTGTATGGTTTTATTGCACTGTTTGTTTCAATTACTCCGTCATTTGCAAGTTCATCAATGAAATTATAAATGCTTTTGTTTGAAACATGAACTGGAATATATTGCGCATAAGAAAATGATGAAAACAATAAAGCCGAAAATAAAATAAAATATTTGAAAAATGTTCTCATCAAACTAATATAATTTAGGTGTTTTATTTATTCTTTCAATGGTTGATTTGAATTCCAATCCTACAATATCCAGATACCATTTGATTGTTTCATATCTTGGTATGTTTTCCGATTCAATAAATTTTAATCCTTCTTCTCTTGTAATCATTCCTTCTCTTATCTGGTTGCTTCTGAAAGTATCAAATTCAGAAAAACCGGCAACCGTGTTATATATGTAATTGTAAAAACCTGCTGTTCCGTCGCCTATTCGCCACGTGGATTTTGTATCTATTGCCGTTTCCCAGTCGTATTCGTTTTTTAGCAAATGATTGATTTCCGTTTCATCCCATCTGTAGTAGTCGAACATATGATAATAATCTTTTCGTGGAAAAACATGTCTTACGGCAAAAGAACCCAAAGTATCCCATATTGAATTATTAAAGTATGATGGGTTTGTTATCAGGTTTCTGCCCGTGTATGAAAATAAATTAATCTGCTCAAACATCGACAGGGAATAAATTCTTTTCTTGTTGAATTTAAGTTTTAAACCTGCGAAACCTACTTTGAAGTCGGTATTTTCAAGAGGATTTATTCCCCAGATGTTCAATTTTATTCCTGTATGCTTTTTTAACTGGTTTGTGTAATAAAAAAAATATTTATCTCCCGCCATGAACAAGGGAATCATTCCCAATTCGGGTTTTTTAAGCCATGCTGAAATGTTTTTTCTGATATTGTCTCTTTTCCAGTGTATGTCTGCCGAAACGATTATGTTTTCAACTCCGAGTTTTCCGCAAACACGCGCTATGTTTCTTCTTGCTAAATCAGTTACCATTCCCCAATCATATGTAAATGCAATGGGGTTTAGCTTTAAAATTGTTTTGGCAATATGAAGTGTGAGTGTGCTGTCTCTTCCGCCGCTGAACGGAATAATGCAGTCAGGTGTGCCATCTTTACTTCTGTATGGTTCCACCATTTTAAATAAATCCTCAATTGGTTTTATCTGATTTTTGGGTTTGTAATTATTGCAGATATTGCAAACTCCGTGTTCATCAAATTCAATATACGGAAATGTTTCGGGCAATAAGCATTTTGTGCAGCGTTTTAAATTCCTGATTTTATCCCAATTGTTTTCAAGTAATTTTACTTCTTCGTTCAGACCTTTGGCTTGCTGAAATTTTGAAATGTCAATTACAACTTCTCTTCTGTTTTTAATGTTTTCAATGCTGTGAATTTCTGTTGAGTAGTCATCGGGTTGAGACGTATTATCAGGAATTTTATTTGATGATTTTAAATCGAAATCAATAATACTGAATTTTTCAATATCAAGATATAATCCAGTATTGGACTTTATTTGACGTATTGAGAAGTTATTAATGTTTCTTTCGAGATTGGTTTTCGATGCCAGTCTTTTAAGAAATGAATATTCTGAGGCAAAAATCAAAATGTCCTTTGAATTCGTTAAAACGTAAAGGGAGCCGTTATTGGTTGCCAGAACAACTTCTTTTCTGTCATTGAAAAATAATGATGCAGCAACTGTTCCAATAACTTCATTTATACTTTCAGAAACAGATTTTAAAATATTAAGTTTATTATTTAAATTTTTTCGGATCGAAGCGAGCATGACTTCGGTATCAATTTCATATTCTCTTTTTAAATCCGGATGTTTTTGCCACAAATCATCTACATTAACAATAATACCATTGTGAATTGCAGCTATTCCATCTTTAATAACAGGCTGGTTGTTTTCTGTTTTTAGTTGCGAACCGTTTGTCACCAATCTTGCATGTCCCATTATAGCAAAATTGTTTTTTAATGTTTTTTTATCCGGTGAATATGTTGAATTTAATGAATCATTAAGTTTCTGAGTGAATGTTTTGTGCTTTAAAAGAAACGAAACGGGCACATCACCTTTGCATACAATCATTTTTTGTTTCGCTTCATCGCGGATAATAATACCGGAAGAATCCTTTCCTCTGGATTGAGAAAACAATGCTATTTCATTAATTATTTTTTTAGTGCTTTTAATGTCAAGAGTTGAACCGCTCTTTATAACTAGTCCGAAAATTCCACACATATTTAAAAATTATTTACTGTGAACCCCGCTTAAAATGTGTTTAAAGGTAATAAAAAAATATTTTATATCTGTTTTAACCGGATTTTTTAGGTAACTTTCAAGATAATCCTGCTCTATTCTTACTATTTCCTCGAAGTTTGCTGTTTCTTCATCAAAAATAGGGGAAATTATTCCTGGCTTTACTCTGATGAATAAATCCTGATATTCCTTCGGATATAAACTGAAATAATGCTGGCTCATGGCTCTTATTCCAACAAGTTTTATTTCGCCCCGGAACCAGTCAATAAATTGAGGCAACTCATCAATCCAGTATTTCCTTATTATTCTTCCTGTTCTTGTAATCCTGAAATCATTTTTAAACTTGCCTGTTGCCGAAATTCCATCCAGTTCATAAACTTCTTTTTGTATGAATTCGCTGAATGGCGACATTGAACGAACTTTATTTATTTTAATTATTTTACCATGTAAACCAACTCTGTTAAGCTGAATTACCGGATAATAGGAGGGATTGGGGTTCTCTGAAATTGTTTTCAGTTTTCTTGAAATAATAATGTTTTGAATGCCATTATTAATTTCCTTTTGTACGACAAATCCGCAATACGATAATCTTCCCCAAACTTCCGCCCTTGTTATCAACCTGTTCTTTCCGTTTGTTAGAATAAAATATATTGAATTTAAGAAGAGGATTTTTGGAAATAATCTTTTAATAAAATAATAAATGTAGAAATTTAATGTAAAAATTCCATGTGCAGGTTTTTGTAATATTTTTTCTTCAATGAAACTGCTGTCGTCATACCTGAAGATCAAATAGCCGCCGTCAGTTAACATCTTGTTTTTTAAAAGCAGATTTTTATTGATTCTCCTGTGATTATTTAGCTTGACGGAATCAATAATTATATCATTACTAGTCTTAATGAAATCATCATTATTTTTTTTAGAAACCAAACAGCTTATGTTTTGGGGTATTTCGGATATCAAATCGAGCAAGTCCGTTTTATTCCAGTTTAAGTTCTTAAAATTCCGGAATTTGCTGAATAATTTTTCTGCACATTCTTTGATGTGTTCTTTTGAGTCTGTGTTCAGAAGCGGTTGCTCGTATTTTGTTATGTTATTTGATTTTCTTACAACTTCCTCTGATTTGTTTGGCGAAGACCAGACGGTTTTTAAAATGACAAGAATAATAATGATTTCAATAACGGAATATGTTGTTATGCTGTAAAAAATTGCGTATGATAGATTGATTTCGATTTTGAAAATTAACAGGAAAATGAAAAAAATAAAATAAAGAAAAATTGCTGCCTTGTAAAATGGAGCTAAAACATAATTGATTTTTATCTGGTAAAATTTCGGTTTGTGCTTATGAGTGAGCCAGAAAGATGCCAGCCATGATAGCAGGAGAACTATGCTTGCTGAAAGAAGATTTGAACAATCAAGGCATTTAAAAAAAATCAGGTTAGAGAAATATATTATTCCAAATAGAATAAACTGAATATAAAACATATGATATTACGTTATTTAAATCTGTTTTGAATTTGGGGATCAGCTTTGTAATCTTTAAGACTTTGCGGATAGTTCTCGATAAACCAGATTAAAAATGCAGAAACATCAATTTTGTCCTGCAGCATCCTGTCTCTTCGTTTAAGAAATTCTTCTTTAAGATTATCTATTTTCAAATATTCATCAATCAAAGAGAAAATACCTTCTTCATCTTCAAGGCGGAAACCTTTTAGTAATTTATATTTATCACAAAGTTCATGATATTGTTTAAAATCATCGAACCAGTCATCAATTTCAATTGATGGTGTTCCTATTACTGCCGCTTCAACAGCCATGGTTGTGCTATCGCCGATGAATATTTTTGAAAAATACATGTAATGATTAATGTCATTTTTCCTGATGCTTAATTCATATTTCTTTAAATCTTCGGGTAAAGGTCTTTCAGAGTTTAGAATCACTCTTCCGTTCTTTTCCAGAATTGAAATGAGTTTTCTTAATAAATCATCGCCTATGCTATTCTTTTCAATATCGTGTTTGGAATTTGCCATCACCGTACGAACAATGAAAAAAGGTTTTCCGTCCCTTAAGCTTTCATCCAACCTGTTTATGTCAGGTTTGAAATGATTAGGATGAAGATGACATAAGGATTTGTAACCATAGTAACCTATTACTTTCTTTTTGAATTTTCCCATAAAGCAAATGTCTGGTGAAAAAATATGACTTGCCGGAGGTAGATATAAAAGCGCTTGAGGTACCGCAGAGAAATCATCATCAGTGAAAAAGAATGTAGGTATTCCTCTTATTTTACCCACATAAGAAAGCAAGTCATCAGTTAAAAACAAATCATATTTTTTCCAAAGCGTAAGCCGGAATAATTTAAAAATTGTTGGGAAAAACAATAAACCTGCACTGATTAATGAATTTACTCCTTTGTATTTTCTTCCGTGCGGAAAAATAATCTTATGTTTCCATCCTTCATTCTTCACCAACTCCGGAAGTATGTCTCTTCCGATAATTATCAGCTCAACATCATGTCCTTTTGCAATAAGAGTGTTGACTGTAACTTTAAACTGATGATATTTTGCCGGATGAATAAGGAAAAATAATATTCTTAGCTTTTTATCTTTTATCATATCCGGTTATTACAATATAAAATGTGGAACATTATATTTGTTCTTTTGTGCAAATATAATAAACTTAAATTTATTTGGATTGATTTAGTTTTCGTGCTTCTATTTGAAAGAAAAAGGAAGGAAGTTGAGGCATAACTAATTTCATTAATGGCTTTATTATTTTGGCAATTTTAACAAGTGTGGAGTAATGTGAAGGATAATCATATAATAATTTGTTAGGGCTTTTCCATATCTTTTCAAATTCATCAACTGTTAATCCGAGTTTTTTAATGGTGTAAAGTTTGTCTTCTTCCATTTGCTCGGGATTGTACGGCGGTTGCATTATTTGTTCTAATGCATTTTCCCTTGTTATTTCACCACTCATTACCTGTGCCGAAAGCGTAATTATTCTTTTGTCAATGTTATGTTTTTTCTTTTGCCAGTATGCTATTGCAAACTTCGTAAAAATGTTTTCGTGATGATGTCCTCCATAATACTGCCATCCATAATTCTCAATAAGGAATTTCTGTGCTTCCTTTTTCTGATACTCTAAATAAAAAAACGGATAAACCATTTTTATTTTTTTTACATAACCTTTAATGATTTGTTCTATAAAAGACATGTTTGGAAAGCTTTTTATTTTCTTTGTTCCAAATTTGTTTTGAATATACTCTAATTGTTTTGAATCGCCATATGACCACTCGTGTGGCTGTGCCCCTTCCGATCTGAAATCATGACCAATAAGTACATATTTGACCCCAAATTTATCGGCAATTCTATACAACGTTGATTTTATTGCTAAATCTGTAGGACAATCAATCCAGGGCAATGAAGCTTTCATATATGATTTAAGGATGTCTTTCATCTCCTCATAATCAACAACATAAGTTTCAAGGTCTATTTCAAGGGCATTAGTAACTCTTTTGATATTTTCAACAGAAATGTCGGAACTCCAGCCATTATCGAATGTTACAGCGAGCGGACGAAGTCCGTATTTTTTCTTTGCAACATACATTAAGTATGAACTGTCTGTGCCTCCGCTTACTCCTATTATGCAATCGTACTGTTTGTTTTTGCCTTTTTCTTTTATTGATGATACGATATTTTCAAAATCGTCTAATCCTTTCTTTCCCCGGGGATATTTCTCAATCATGTTTTCAAACATTTTACTGTAATTCGATGCTCCTTCTGAATCAAATGATATCCCGGGTATAGTTATATCCCAGATCCCTTTTGTACATCTTTTAAAATCTTCCATTGTTTTTTTATCGCTTTTTGAAGTTAATCTTTAAGAACGGATTCAACAATATTTGTATGCTTTTTCGGATTCATTTCTGATGAAAGTGTTCTTGCATATTTGTGAGATTGTGATTTGAAATAACCAAACAAAGTTAAAATTTTATTAATACATTTTAAATCCATTTTTTATTTAAAGGTGTATATCATATTTTCTTGCTTGTTGCTTTATCTTTTCAAGTTCAATTACATTATCAGTGTTTGAATAATATTTGGCTAAATTTTCATATACATATACAAATTTAGGATTTATTTCAATAGTTTTTTTCCAAAACTGAATAGCTTCATTCGTTTTATTTTCTTTGAAATACAACAAACCCAAGTTAAAATAAACATTATCGTATGTAGGATTTATCTGTATTTCTTTCTTATAATATTTTTCGGCTTCTTCAAATCTTTCCGTATTCATACAGGTTTTCATTTTTTAAGAAAAAAAAATTACGGACTATCAGACGAACAGGTAAACACCATTAAATTATTATCCATGGGATATACTTCAAAACAAATTGCAGAAATGGAATGTGTGTCGGAAGCTACTATTAATTCCCGTGAAGATAATATGAGAAAAGAAATCGAAAAAAAATACGGAATTTCACTAAAAAGTTCAATAGAACTTATTTTGTGGGCTGTTAAAAATAAGATCGTTGAAATATAAAACAATATTTATTTTCTTTTAAGATTATTCAATAATTCCAAATATTTTATTTCTTTAATGAAATTATTAATGCTTTAACAGCATTTTTCAATGATTGCCATAACCATATCTTAGTCCATTCTATTTCTGAATCCGTCCAATTATGCGGATGAATATTAATCATTATTTTATTAGGCATTAGGGAATTCTTAAATAATTCCATTATGTCATTTGATGATTTAACAGGGATTGAATATGATGAATTAACAAAATCTCTAATTGTTGCACTTCTATTATTCCACTTTCTGCTTGCATCTGTAATATAAAATACTTCGCTAAAATTCAAATCAATGTACGGTTCAGCTAGTATTTTATATTTTTTATAATCATAATTCTTCCAGATATCCCGATTATCTATTTTGCTTCTGGGGCTTCCATGCATGCAAATAGTTTTTATTTTATAGAATTCTGATAGTTTGTTTAAATTATTTTCAAATAATGAAATTGCTTTTTCGGGATTTCCATTTGCCAATAATAAATCTTCATAATGATAGCCTATCTCATGTCCTAATTGTACAATTTTTTTTATAATGGTTTCATCATAACTTTCTTTAACGACTCTAAAATAGTAAGTGCATTTTAATCCCAGTTTATTTTCTATTTCAGCTGTTTTTAAAGCATTAATTGGAGATCTGTCTACATCATGTCGTACAATTACAATTTTATCATTAATGCCAAATGAATTACCGGCATACTCTTCATATGACATTAATTGATAATTATGCTCTTGAATTGTTTTTATTAATTGTTTATACTTGACAAAAGTGAAGTCTTTCATTTTTTTAAATGCCAATATTTAAATTTTTTTAATAGTTCTAAGTCAGTAATACCATCAGAAATGGAATAATAATAATGATAATAATCGGGAGGGAATTTTTTTAAAATAAAATCCAATTTCATGTTTCCTCGAAGATTATAAAATACTTCGCTTTCATAATGACTACCAAATCCAATCCAACCTAATTGAATGGCAATTTTCTCAACATAAAAATCAGGTGAAGCGCTGCACAAAACAATTAGTGTTTCTTCGTCTGCTTTTTCGTTAACTTTTTCTAAAACACTTTTGTCAATCTTTTTTACAATTTCCGAAACAAAATCATTTATTAAAGTATTAAATGATTTATTTTTACAAATTACATCATAAATTATTTTCTTAAACTTATTGTTATCTATGCGCTTCAATAATCTCAACAGACAGTAATAAATTATTATAACATTAAAAATGTTTTTAATAATAAGACTATGAAATGTATCAAAAGGCACAAGCGTATTATCCAAATCAACAACAATTAATTTCTTTTTTTTCATAACAGTTTTCGCAATATCACAGATATATATGCAAAAATATCTTTAATAAACGATAAATCGGATTTATTTGAATTTATATTTTTTAAAAATAAAAATAAAGGTTTAAAATTTCCTTTTAAAACATATTGTAATAAAACCAAATAAATAAAAGGAGAAAGATATGTTTTGATTATTTTGTTTTTCTTAAATCCTTTTTCCGGACTAATTCCAAGTAAAGGCGCAAAATAATTAACGCCATTTTGTAATCCTTGATTTATGGAACCCCAGATTCTTGGATTAATTTCTATTAAATATAATTCGTTGTTTCCTGCTAATTTAAACTCAAACATAATAAAACCACTCCATTTTAGAGGTTTTATTATATTGTTACATGTATTTAACAATTCGGAATTTTCATAATAATCGCGATATACACTTGTTCCTCCGGTTATAGGATATTCTGCTAATCTTTTATGAGTGTAAAAAGCTATGATTTCTCCATTTTTAGCAAAACAACCCAATCCGACTCCTGTCCCTTCAATGTATTCTTGTATTATGGTGTTTTCCTGATTGTATGTTTTGATTTTTTTTAGATCGTTTTGATTTTTGATATATTTTACACCTCTTGAAGCGGAAGATTCTTCCGGCTTACATACAAAAGGTATTTCTGCTTCACTTAAGGAGTTAAAGCGCTTTGGGATTTTAACTAAATTATTGTTACTTAAATATTCAATTAATAGATTTTTGTTGTTTAATATTTTGTATGCCTCGTATGTTCCAATGTAATTAAGAGAATTTCCAAACAAGTTCCTGTTTTCAATTATGCTTCTGATATACTTACTTGAGACAGGAAAAAAAAAATCAATGTTTTCTTTTTTTATAATATCGGAAATATCTTTTAAATATTGAATATATTCTCCTTTAGGATAGCTGACAATATAATGTTTGTCAGAATATTTAGTTCTAAAAACCCTGGTGTGCTTTCTAAAGTCAAATGTTATTATTTCAATGTTTTCTCTATAATTGACTTTTATATATGAAGCACAATTAATTGCTTTAAAACTTGAAATCTCGCCTATTAAAATTTTCATGCACTAATTAAAATATCAAATATCCTTTATAATTAAATGAATTATTTCCTTTGCCCATTTATCCCAGCTGTAATTTTCTTCAATATTTTTTGCAATAAGCTCATTGTCCCATTGCGCTTCAATAGCAAATATAATATTTATTTAAAGAATTCAATCGAATCAACATCTGCGGGTAGACGAAGTCCGTATATTTTCTTTGCAATGTACATTAAATACGAACTGCCTGTGCCTCCGCCCACTCCTATTATGCAATCGTACTGTTTGTTTCTGCCTTTTTCTTTTATTGATGATACTATATTTTCAAAATCACTTAATCCTTGCTTTCCTTTGGGATATTTCTCAATCATGTTCTCAAACATTTTGCTGTAGTTTGATGCTCCATCTGAATCAAATTTTATTCCCGGTATCGTGGTGTCCCAGATTCCTTTAGTGCATCTTCTGTAATTATTATCTTCCATTCTTTTAAAATCGCTGCTTAACATATTTAATTTTCAATAACCTTTTCAATAAGAGAAATAAACTTTTCTTTATTCATTTCAGATGAAAGTGTTTTTGCATGTTTATGAGATTGCGATTTGAAATAATCAATCTTCTCGGCAGTTAATTTGTTTAATTTAACAGCTAATGATTTTGGATTATAATCATCGGAGCAAACTCCTAAATCATAATCATCTACAATTTTCTTCATTTCAGGAAGAGGGCTGAAGGCTAACATTAATCTCGATTGTATATATTGATATACTTTATTGCCGGTACTAAATTCCTCGTTAATATTTACAGGAGGCATGAAAAATAATCCGATGTCAAATTTATTTCCGTATGGAACAATTTCTTTATAAGGTAATGTTTTGGCAAATTTAATGTTTGAATATCCTTTAGCTGCATTTTTTAATTTCTTCAGGTAAATTTTACTGGGAATACCGTGTACGGTTATTATCAGAGTTAGTGTAAATCGTGTATCCATATATTTCATCATTTCAATCATTAACTCAATTTTTCTTGACCTGCTTGCTTGTCCATGATGAATAATCTTGATGTTATTTGCATTTGTTTTTGACGGAAGCATATCGGAAAAATCGACTGCGTTGCTTATAAAAGAAGTTGAAATATGAAATTCTTTTTCATAAAATTGTTTTAAACTTTCATTAACGGTAATTATTAAATCGCATTTCTTTAAAAACGTATTTGAAAGCCAATAATAATATTTTTTCATAAAAAAACGCCAGATGAATGAATCTGCGTATATCTCCGTATAAAACTCATGTGCATCAAGTATTATTTTCGCTCCTTTTGAAATTTTAACTGCGATAGGTAATAGTTTAATATGATGAGCAATTATTAAATCGAATTTTATTTTGGATAATTCATTTGCTAATTCAACATGATTTTTGTTCCATGTGTATTTATTGAAGAATCCAAACTTTAAATAAAACATTTTGAGTTTACTGAAAATTGAAGATTCATTTTTGTATTTGGTGTAAGTAATTCCATAACTTGGATCGGGTGATTCGCAAACGCAATGAACAGTATAGTTTTCTTTAAGCCATTTTATTTGTCTATGTGCACGGGGATCCCTCGTGATATCCATATATGTAAAAATCAATATTTTTTTCATTTGCTTGAATTTCTGATTTTCATTATGTAACCGTTGTAAGACCAGTATTTTCTTAAAAAGAATTTATGCTGTAATAAATTAGTAAAATAAGCTAACTTATCACAAAATTCAC
>JAQUPB010000031.1 GCA_029004185.1 Bacteroidales bacterium
GCACTTCAGGCAATTATTAACAATAAAAAAATCTTTATTTTTTCTTAAAAAGCTTTTCGTGATTGTGATTAAACATATTTTTTCATTTATTCATTCGGAAAATTAAAAGAACTGTCTATAAAAATAGTCTCTATTTAACTTTACAATAATACTTATCTTATCAAACCAACATACCCATGAAAGTCATATTCATTTCCGTCTTTTCCGGTTGCTTTAATAATATAATAATAAGTCCCATCTGGGCAGGCATCACAATTCCATCCTGCATCAATGTCATTTGTTTCATATAACTTCTTGCCCCAACGGTTAAAAATCATCATGCTGAAATATGAGCAATCACCTTCATATTTTACCCTGTATTTGTCATTAATATTATCGCTGTTCGGAGTAAAAACATTGAAAACTTCAATTTTGAATGGTATGACAACTTCAATTGTAAAAGTATATTCAGTTATACAACCATTCTGTGAAGTAACTATAAGTTTTACAGTATAGGTGCCGCTTTTTGTATAAGTGTGGTTTGGGTTTCTCAGGTTGCTTGTATCTCCATCGCCAAAATCCCAATGATATTTGTACCCAAATGTTCCGTTCCAGTCAAATAAAAACAAATGGGTTATAACATCAAAATATTTATCGGCAGTCGCAGTGCCAGCGGGATTTGTCATTATGTTATTAACAGTTACAATATTAACTTTTGAACATCCTTTCGAATCAACTACTGTAACAGAATATGTTCCTGCATGCAAATTATTAATGCAACTTGCAGTTGCTCCAATGTCCCATAAATACTGATATGGAGATGTTCCTCCTGTAACTGCTACGCAAGCTGAACCGCTATCATTATCACAAATTTCATTTATTGGGGTTGTATTTGAAAGCAGTTCCGGGTTCACGGTAATAGTTGTTTGTGCTGTATTAGAACATCCTTTAATGTCAATACCTGTTACAACATAAATAGTTGTTTGTGTCGGCGAAACTGTTTTGGTAGTTCCGGGAGTTAATCCGTTATTCCAAGAATAAGCAGTACCTCCGCCGGGTATTAAAACGGTGTTTTCACCATAACATATAAATTGAGGTGTTCCGCTCAGAGTAACATTTGGTTTTTGATTAACATTAATTGTAACACAATATGAATTTGAACATCCATAAGAATCAGAACCCGTAACACAATAAGATGCAGTAGTGGTAGGACTGACAGTTATACCGGAAGTACTTTGTCCTGTATTCCAAGTATACAAGTTACCTCCTGTGGCATTTATAATAAATGAATTGCCCGTACATATTTCTCCTCCGTTTGCAGTTATTGTTGGATTTGCATTTGCAATTACTACTACTGCCGTTGAGTTTGTGCATCCGCCGCTTGTATTTGTTCCTGTAACCGTGTATGTAGTAGTTATTGTAGGGCAAACCGATACAGCGCTACCATTCTGTCCCGTACTCCATGTATATGTATTTGCTCCGCTTGCCGAAACTGTCGTACATAACCCATTACAAACAGACCCTCCTGTTGCAGCGACATTAGGCAATCCATTTACGTTTACTATGGCTGAATTAGTTCCAGTACAACCGACAGTATTTACTCCCGTAACATAATAAGTTGTTGTAATTGTCGGGCAAACACTTATTGTGGAACCCGTTTGTCCTGTATCCCATGTATAGTTATCTGCTCCGCTTGCAGTAACAGTCGTACAGGTTCCGTTACACGTCGTGTTGCCGGTTATTCCTATTGGAGTATACGGATTTACTGTAACAACTGCAGAAGAAGTATTTTTACATCCCGATGTTGTTCCCGTGACGAAATATGTTGTTGTTACTGTCGGTGTAACAGTAATAGGATTTGTTGATTGACCGTTGCTCCATGAATATGTAGTACCACCGCTTGCAACAAGTATATCGCTGCTTCCTAAACATATGGGTGTATTACCGCTGATTGTAATTACGGGCTGAGGAGTGATAGTTATCAGGAATGATGCAGTATCACCACATGGCAGATTCCCTATAGTATATATAATTTTATATGGGCCTCCCGGTGTGCTTCCGGGTATATCTATTACTCCGGTTGTTGGATTTATATTAAGACCGGAAGGAATAACAGTAAAGTTTCCCCCTGGTGTTCCGAATGTCGGTACAGGATTAGTTTCACCAGCACAATAACTGTTTTTTGGATAAGTTAAATTTGCATTAAATGGATTTGTTACTGTTATTGTATATGATTTACTTCCCGAGCATGGATGGTCGGTATTTTGATTATTCCAGTTATATGTGATGGTATGAACTCCCGGACCTGCAGTTGAAGGATTAAAAATTCCGGAACCATTATCATCTGTTGTTACACCAGTTCCAGTAAATATTGCAGACCCTGTTAAACTAGGTGCTGGTGGACGAGCAAAAGTAACACTCTGGCAACCTGAATTGGGCCAAACAACATTGTCGGTTCTAAGCAAATGTCCCGAATGTTTATCTAAAAATACTGAAACCACATTGTCGCCTGTTGTTGCGCCTCGACAAAGGTCAATTCTTAATGTTGAACTAAGATGATAATACCACAAAAAGACAATATACATACTCATGTTTGGAAAGACAGCTGAATTCAAAGTAAAAGCACCGCCGTCTTGAACTCCATTTTCAAAAAAAGTAAGTCGATTGCCTCCATATTGATTACAAGTTGTAAAAACAATAAAACCAGGAGAGAGGTCGCTAACATTAAAAGTTGTTTGGTCAGATGGTGGCAGGGCATTTAAATTTATTGGATTGTCGGTGCAACTCATTGTAGTGGGTAAAGGATTGCAATTTGTCCATAATCCAGCACAGGAATTGAAATTAACCGGCTGACATGTACATGAAGCGAATACATTAGAATAATCTTTTGTGGTACCTAATCCATCGGCAATATGTATTGAATAGGTATCACCATTTTTTAACCCAGTAATAGTAATTATCCCATTATCTCCAACGTTACCAGTGGTTTCCATTGTTCCTGCTCCAGTATTAGTATAAGTATAATATGTGCCAGGGGTAGTTTTTGGCTGTCCACCTCTAATTATTAAAATTGCAGTGCCATTTATACATGTTGCTTCTTTGGGGGACATTTCGTAGATGTAAATTTGGGAATTACATACTTGATATAATGTTCCCAATAAAACAATGACTAATATTCGAATGTTTTTCATAATAGAATTTATTTACATTAATTAAGATATATAAAAATCAATATTTATTTTATTACGCTAACCCTGCCGATAAAAGTATGAACAGGACCATCCATTTCTCTTACTTTTACCTTATAAACATAAACGCCTATTTGCACTTCCTGTCCGCTATTCATATATTTTCCGTTCCATGGAATATTTATGTCAGTAGTCGTATAAATAACTTCGCCCCAGCGGTTGAAAATTATCATTTCAAAATCTCTCGGGTCAATATTATATCCCTTAGGAATGAAGGTTTCATTAAGCATATCAAGGTTTGGAGTGAAAGCATTCGGGATATAAACAGTAAATATATCCTTTACTATTATAGGTTTGCAGATTGAGTCAGTACAGTTTTCCGAATCTGTTATTTTCAGGCAAACAATGTAAGTACCGATGTTTAGGTATGTATGACTTGGTGTCTGTATATCAGAGGTAGCATTTTCGTCATCAAAATCCCAGTGCCATCTCACTATTTGTTGTCCTCCCTGCATTGACAAATCGTCGAACTGAGCTGTTGTATTTTCAAATACATCAAGCACGCTTGGAGTAAAAGTAAAGTTAGCTGTTGGTCCCTCTCTTTCAAGGACGGAAGCCGAGCCGCTTATCTGGCATGTTCCGTATGATACGGTAACAGAATATGAACCCTGCGCAAGATTAGTTATTGTTTGAGTTGTTTCTCCCGTGCTCCACAAATAAGAATATGGATTTCCGCCTGAAGGGCTTGCAATAGCCGAACCGTCCATCTGACTGCAGTGTTCAGGTAAAGTGGATACCGAAAGATTTAACGGGTTATTTTCATTTACAACAACCGTAATTGTCGAAGAACATTGATTAACATCAGTTACAGTTACGGTATAAGTTCCGGAATTGATATTGTTTATCGTATTTGTATTTGCCGGTGATTGGCTGGATTGACCGCTATCCCAAATATATGTAAATGGCGAAGTACCTGTAAGAACATTTACGGTGGCGCTTCCGTTAGGGAAGCAGGCAGCCGCAGTTGATGACTTCGACAATGTTACAGGGGGCGAATCACCTATTACTACCGATGCAGTTACAGTACATCCTACTGCATCTGTCAATGTAACAGAATATGGCCCTGAAGCGACATTGCTTATCATATCCGTCGGATTACCTCCGGGACTCCACAAATAAGTATAAGGAGCACCAGACGGATTAGTGATACCTCCGCTGCCCGTGACTGTTGCTGTTGCATTCGGCAATCCGCAAGTGGCATCGGTTTTGATAATACTGGCTGACATTTGCGGTGATACAATTACAGATACTGTTGTTGTTCCTGTACATAATTTTGAATCGGTAACAGTAATTGAATATGTTGTATTAGTAATTGGAGTTACATTTACAGTTGCACCCGACATGGAGCCCGGTACCCATACATAATTATATGGTGGAGTTCCATTGCCCGGAGTTGCAGTAAGAGCTGTTCCCGTACCAAAACATATTGTTTTATTGACTGCAGTTATTGTCGGCAGAGGATTTACTTTTACAGTTGCTGAACCGGAACCCGTACATGTATTTGCATCCGTTCCGGTTACATAATATGTTGTGCTCGTTACAGGTGTTACAGTCATTGTCTGGTCTGTATTGCCCGTGTTCCATGTATAAGTATTGCCACCGCTTGCACTTACCGTTGCCGACAAACCATTACATATTTCGGCTCCTGTTGTAGTTAAATTAAAATTGCTGTTAACGGTAACTACACATGAATTTGTACCCGAACATCCTAATGCATCTGTTCCCGTAACAAAATAAGTTGTGGTAATTGTCGGTGTAACATTTAGCGTTGCTCCGGTAAACCCTCCTGTCCATGTATAATTATTTCCGCCGCTGGCAGTAATAATTATAGACTGCCCCCTGCAAATAATTCCACCGGTTGCAGTAATAGTTGGTAAAGGATTTACAGTAACAGTGCAATTAGCAACATTTGTACAACTGTTATTGTCGGTTCCCGTTACAGTATATGTTGTTGTCTGATTTGGGGTAACATTATACGGATTACTGGTAGAAGTGGTATTCCACGTATATGTTGTTCCGTTAGCTGCAGAAATATTTATTGAAGCACCGAGACAAATTGCTCCTCCTGTTGCTGTAATGTTTGGCAGTTGATTTACAGTAACCGTAGCTGTGGCTGAGCCTGTACAGCCATTCATGTTCGTAGCAAACACCGAATAGGTTGTTGTGGTAGCCGGACTGACAGTTATTGCAGGAGTATTTTCTGTTGTACTCCAAGTGTAATTATTTCCACCGGTTGCAGTCAGAGTTGCCGAAGCTCCGTTACAAATCGTAGCATTATTAACACTTACGGTTATATTGTTATTAATGGTTGCAATACATGAATTAGTTCCTGTACATCCGTTTGCGTCTGTTCCCGTAACATAATATGTCGTAGTTGAAAGAGGTGTTACAGTTATTATGCTGCCCTGAGAGCCACCTGTCCAGGTGTATGTTACGCCACCTCCGGCTGTTAATGTTGTAGGAGAACCGCTGCAGGTTGAATTTCCGGTAGCGGTTATTACCGCATCAGGAAATACATTAACCACGCATGATGATGAATTTGTGCATCCGTTTCCATCTGTTCCTGTAACAGTGTATGTAGTATTAGCAGTAGGGTTAACTGTTTTCGACGCTCCCGTGCCCAATGGGTTTTGCCATGTATAAGTTAATCCGCCTCCTGCAGTAATTGTTCCAACTGCTCCCTTGCAGATTGTTGTTCCTGTAGCAGTAATATTAGGTGGAGTAAATACAGTTACCACACCCTGGGCTGTATTTGTACACCCACTCGCATTGGTTCCCGTGACTATGTATGTTGTATTTGTCCCGGGTGTAACGTTTATTGTAGGACCCGTAGGACCTGTGTTCCATGTATATGTTACAGCGCCGCTGGCTGTCAGCGTGGCTGAAACTCCGGGACATATTGATACGTTGTTGACAGTTATTGTAGGAAGAGGATTCACAGTGACCACAGCAATAGCCGTACCCGTCAAGCCGGCAACGTCTCTGGCCGTAATAGTATAAGTAGTGGTAGTTGTGGGACATACTGTTACTGTCAAACCATTACCTCCCGAGCTCCATGTATAGGTAACGGGAGCCTGACCGCCTGATGAGGTTGCACTTATTGAAGTGCAGTTCCCGACACAAATAGGAGTTGTAACTGCATTAACAGTTAATCCGCATGTATAGGGAACTGTAACAATTGCAGTATTTGAGAGACAAGACTGATCAAATACATCTACCTGATAAGTTCCTGCACAAAGATTTGTTGCAGCTCTTGTTGTTTGCTCCGGAGTTGTTCTCCACACATAACTGAATGGCAATTGAACACCGCCAATAACCGTATCTACATTTGCACCTCCCTTACAGTCGCCACAATTATCGGGATTTGTAGGACTCGCAGTAAGAGTAAGTCCTATCGGACAGGTAGTACAAGTTGTAGTTCTGTAGTATAAACCTGCCATTGTCCATGCCCAGCAGTCATGATTACTAGTGCTATTTGGATCGGTAACTCCATAATTTGCACTCGTCTGACCGGCTGTAACCGTTGTGGTCACTTCATCAAAATTCCAGAAAGCAGTTTTTGTATGAGTAGCGGTAACACCGTTATGAGTAACATTAAACGTGGGACCAAATTGCTGCTGCATATCTGAGATTGTAACAAAAGATCTTCCATAGGTTGAATTTGCACAAGCGTTGATACCCGTCATTGTCCAGTTGAATGTATTATGAGCTCCATCATAATTTAAAAACATACCTCCGTTTATAATAAGATGTCCCTGATAATTTGCTCCGGGATTCTGGTAGATAACCATTAACGTAAATCCGTCAACATTATAATTTTTATCCGGTCCCGAGTTAATATCAATCCTGTAATTCCCATTACCGGAAATACTCGTGGTAACATCAATGTAACTCATTCTCGTCCCAAGTTCGCCCCAGCATTTACCTTTATAAATATTTCCAAGCATAACGGGATTATAGGTGAATGTTTGCATATTTGGGTTTCTGATAGTAACAACCGGATTGTCCACTGTGCTTAATGTAAATGCTTCGGTATATATTATAAAAGCCTTTATAATACAGGCATTGGGAATGCATGTAAAATTCATTGTTGTAGGCATGCTATGAGGAGCGCCATTTGTATTCCATGCGTATGGAGCAACCTGATTGGCAGAATCCCTTCCTGTAACATTTATTGATTGGGTGCAATAATCAAGTCCGCAGGCATCACCTTTGTAGAACTGCTGATTCAAATTATTATAAACTTCAGGGATAGCTTTGTTTACTATTAATACAAAATGGGCACAGTGATGGAAAAAGTTTTGGGAAGACAACAAAATATAATACGTATGACCTGCAACAAGGCTTATCATCAGGTTTGCCTGGTTCTGGAGAAAATTCTGAGAAGCGAGGCATACTGAACCCGGGCTTTCAGGGCACCCGTCAATTACCGATATGCTTGTAAATGATTCAGGTGTTGAGCGAGCCATAATAATTATAGCCTCGTTTGCAGAAGGTGTAATTTTTAAAAAAAGATCTTCGGCGCCGGCAATATTTTGTGCGCACGGGTCGGTTATGCTCGCATTAACTCCAGCTCCACAACTTGTCACTGTTCCGGTATAAGGAAAACTTGCAATAGGCACTGCAGTCGCACAAGTAGACTGGGCAAGTGAAATTGAGGCATTCAGGCATATTGCCATTATCAAAACCCCAAGATTCAAAATTATCGGTGGTATATTTAAGTTTTTCATTGAACAAATATTTTAAAGTTAATTTATTTTTGTATAAATATTCATTGGTTTCATATAATTAAGACATAATTTCCTCTATGATAGTTGCACTTTTTTTCTGATTTATATTGTATTTTATGCTATATATATTATACAAAGTGTATACTTAAAATAAACCAACAAAAAAACGTGTATACAAAATAAATTTCAAAGTATTGTTTTACAGGACTTTAATTTTCTTGAAACTACAACAAAAAGAAAGGAAGTGTGATTTGAAAATTATTTATAAAAATACCAGGAAAATTCGGGAATCACGAGTTTATTAACCCTTCAAAGCATTTGCCCCGCTTACGATTTCAAGAATTTCTTTTGTAATGCTTGCCTGGCGCACTTTATTATACATCAACCGGAGTTCTTTGAGCATTTCAGTTGCGTTGTCGGTAGCTTTGTGCATTGCAGTCATTCTTGCTCCATGTTCAGATGCAAGAGAATCAAGGATAACTTTGTACAACTGGATTTTAAGTGATTTGGGAATAAGTTCTTTTACTATTATTTCTTTTGACGGTTCGAGAATATAGTCAGATTTTAATTTATTCTGATTTGCCTGAGCTATGGGCTGCAGCGGCAAAAACTGTTCTTCCGTTACATACTGAACTGCTGCATTTTTAAACATGTTGTAAACGATTTCCACTTTGTCGTACTTGCCGGTTCTGTAGTCTTTCATAATTTCCTCGGCAATGTCAACAACTTTTTCAAACCGCGGTGCATCAAGGAGTGAATTATAATTTGTAACACCTTTATAATTTCTTTTTACAAAATAATCACTTCCTTTTCTGCCAATGCAAATTAAATTAACATTTCCTTTTTTATTTTGTTCGGCATATTTGGAATTGATAAGTGATAATGTTTTTTTGATTACGTTCGAGTTAAAAGCCCCGCACAGTCCTTTATTTGAAGTAACTGCGACAATAAGTATTTTTTCTATTTTTTTTCTTTCCTTAGAATACGCATCTATTCCGCTAATATCAACGCCTTCTGATAAATTCCCGAGCAATTCTTTCATCTTATTAGCATAAGGGCGCAGTTTAAGAATGGCATCCTGAGCTCTTCTCAGTTTGGAAGCAGACACCATTTTCATAGCGCTGGTAATTTGCTGTGTTGAAATTACCGACTTTATTCTAACCCTTACGTCTTTTAAACTTGGCATATCTTCAGTTTCTAGTTTTTAGTTCTCAGTTTTCAGTTATAAAAAAACAAAAAACATTAACAACAAACTAAATTAAATTATTTTACAAATCTCTTTAAAACCTCAGTTGCTGCAGTTTCGAGAGTTTTCATTATCGTATCGTCAATCACTCCTTTTCTCAAAGTATCAAGAACATCTTTATGGCTGATTTCAAGATGATCGAGAAATTCTTTTTCAAATTCGGTAACTTTATTCACAGGGAGTTTCATAAGCAGACCTTTTGTTCCGCAATATATGATTGCAATTTGTTTTTCAACGGGAACAGGCGAATACTGAGGTTGTTTAAGAATTTCCACATTCCTCGAACCTTTTTCAAGAACTGCTTTTGTTGCAGCGTCGAGGTCGGAGCCAAATTTTGAAAATGCTTCGAGTTCGCGGAACTGTGCCTGGTCGAGTTTCAGGGTTCCTGCAACTTTTTTCATCGCTTTAATCTGAGCATTACCGCCCACACGCGAAACAGAAATACCCACATTAATTGCAGGTCTTATTCCTGAATTGAAAAGATTTGATTCAAGAAAAATCTGTCCGTCGGTTATAGATATTACGTTTGTAGGAATATATGCAGATACATCGCCTGCCTGTGTTTCGATAATCGGCAAAGCAGTAAGAGAGCCGCCGCCTTTTACAAGCGAACGTATTGATTCGGGAATATCATTCATTTGCATTGCAACATCATCTGAATTAATAATTTTTGCCGCTCTTTCAAGCAAGCGTGAATGCAAATAAAACACATCACCCGGATATGCTTCACGTCCCGGAGGTCTTCTTAATAAAAGAGAAACTTCGCGGTACGACACTGCCTGCTTTGAAAGGTCGTCATAAATTAATAATGAAGAACGTCCTGTATCCCTGAAAAATTCACCTATTGCAGCGCCGGAATAAGGAGCATAAAACTGAAGTGCGGCAGGATCGGAAGCTGTTGCTGAAACAACAACCGTATAATCCATTGCCTTATGTTCTTCGAGTGTTTTCACAATGTTTGCAACGGTAGAACCTTTTTGTCCGATTGCCACATAAACACAATACACAGGTTTTCCCTGTTCGAAAAATTCGCGTTGATTAATTATGGTATCTATTGCAATGGCTGTTTTACCGGTCTGACGGTCGCCGATGATAAGTTCGCGCTGTCCTCTTCCGATAGGTATCATTGCATCTATAGGTTTTATTCCTGTTTGCAAAGGCTCCGTTACAGGTTGACGGAATATAACTCCCGGAGCTTTTCTTTCAAGAGGCATTTCATAAGTTTTACCTTTAATGGGACCCTTGCCGTCGATAGGTTCGCCTAAAGTGTTTACAACCCTTCCCAGCAGTCCTTCACCTACTTCTATTGATGCAATTCTGCCGGTTCTTTTTACTATATCTCCTTCTTTTATATGTTCTGAATTTCCGAGCATAACAGCACCCACATTGTCATCTTCAAGATTAAGCACAATGCCTTTAAGTCTGCCTTCAAATTCAATTAATTCTCCGGACTGAACATTTGTAAGTCCGTATATGCGGGCAATACCATCGCCTATCTGGAGGACGCTTCCGACTTCTTTCAGTTCCGTTTCGGTTTTCAAGCCCGATAATTGTTGGCGAAGTATAGCAGATACTTCAGCAGGTTTTATTTCAGCCATTTGATTTTTTTTAATTTTTTAAAAATAAAAATTTAGACTTACAAACCTAAATTAATTTTATTAAAATCGCAAAAATTTTGAAAAAATTATTCAGGGCACCTGAAATATCTGAAAATTCGCTTTACCCCTATCCCTAAAGGGAGGCGAATTTTCAGATATTTCAGAGTTGTTCTTCAGTTAATCCACAAACTGTTTTGCATAATATTTTGCAGTAAGTTTTTCTCCTGTTGCTTTTTCAATCATATCGTTCCAGAAATATTTCGCACCAACAAGAAAAATTTTCTGCTTCATATATTCGCCGACTTCTTTTTTATTAACAAAACTCGGGTTTTTTTCTTCGGTTTTCAAAATATTTGTCCTGATATAATTATGAACCTGTGAAGCAAATAATTCGCCAAGTAAATAATTATGATAATAACAGGAATAAGATGCAATATGAATTTTTGTTGCCCAATCGGGTTCGTTACGCTGTGGCGGACGTTTCATCAGCTGGTATTTTTCCACAATATCCCACCATAATTTATTCAGATCCTGTTCGGGGTTTTCGTACATGCTTTTTTCAAACCTGTACATAACCTGCGACCAGCGGCTGAACACCAACTGCTGCAAACGCAGCATTTTAAAACTCTCTTCATTTATTTTCATTTTTTCCTGGTCATTAACTCCTATCATATCCTGTATCCATTGTCCGTTTGCTCCAAGTCTTCCGAAAAATTCGGCAATGGCTTCGGAACAGAAACTTGCAGGATTTTCACAAAGCAAATGAGGCAGACTCCTGTCAATATATTTGGCATAAGCAGCATGTCCGAATTCGTGAAGCATAGTGTTCATCCAGTTAAAATCGGAATTTTTAATATTGCAAAGAACGCTTATGTCGCCTTTTCTGTCAAAATCCATGCAGTATGCATGTTGATATTTTCCGGGCTTTTCATACAAGTCGCTTTTTTTAATTATATCATCTACAGGTAAACCAATGCCTTCATAAAACTTTTTTGTCAATTCAACAACATCTTTGTTTTTATAATATACATCAAGGTCGACTTTAAAAATTTTCGGAGCTTCCTGAAAATATCTGTTCTGATAATGCCATGGCATAAGTTCTTCCTTTTTAACGTTATCTCTTTTTGCAAGAAAATCGTCAACAAGATCTTTTTGTTTTCTGAAAGCATCTTTTGTCAGCACATCAAGCTCATCAAAAAGTTTTTCTATTTCCTGCGGGTCCTGTTCATTAAGACTCAGCCTCATTTGCTGATAATTCTTAAAGCCAAGTTCTTTTGCAACTTCATTGCGCATGAGAACAAGTTTTTTTACATCTTCGGCAACAACAGGTCCGATTTTTTTATGAGCCATCCATGCTTCTTTAAGCTGGTCGGAGTTTTTTGAATTTATCAGAATTTCTTCAATATCATTATCGCTCATTTCCTTCGTTCCAACCCTTGCCCTGAATGTATTAAAATTCTTCTCGATCTTTGTTTGTATTTGAATCATTTCTTCAAGTTTTTTTTCATCAATCTGATTTTCGAGATATGAATTGTAAAGTATTACCAACTGGCGTTTCAGCAATTCATCTTTTACAGCATCCGATTCTTTTATTTTTTTAAGAACTGCAAATTCTTCCTTATCAGTAAAAATTTTTGTACATTTGATTTCCAGTTCTTCCGATTTTTTGTAATCTTCGGGTTTGCCTGAATTTGTTGCAGTCCAATACGCCTTATTCATGGCTTTTTCCAGAGGAATATATTTTTCCTCAAAATTCTTGATAAATGCTTTTAATTCGTTTTCCATTTTTTCGGTTGGTGTTTGCTTGCAACTGAAAAAAATCAATGTTGAGAATCCCAGCAAAATAATTGATGAGATAAAAACCAATAATTTCTTTTTCATTTTAGATTTATTTTAAGTTTCTGAATATTGTTTTTAACCATAGCAAATATAAATTCTTTTTTCAATAATAAAATACATAACCGACAAAATATATAGTATAGTCGATATTACAGAAACAATATGCTGTGAATGGTGTTGTTAGGTGAAATAAAATTGGTAAACAGTAATCAGTCATCGGTAATCAGTAAATTCAACAAAGTATAAAATGTAAAGCTAATGAATAGCAAAGAAGAGGCATTTTGAAACCGATTACCTGACATTTAAAAAAATATTGCAGAATCAATTTGTTTATACACTATGAAATGATAATATCACCAGATTCAACAATTTCTTCTCCTCTGTATTTCAAAATAATCTGAACAACGGCGGTAACGTCTTTCTGGCAATAAGTAACAATCCGAGGGAGGTTTTTTTCTTTCCAGTAAACATCTGCAACCATGCTTCCGTCAATGTCGTCTTTGGGAGTTGGAATATTAAAAACTGCAGTCAATAAAGCAAGAGAAGTATAATTTTTAAAATCGCCGAACTTCCAGAGTTCCATTGTATCAAGATGATTTATTTCCCATGGTTTTTTCCCGCTGATGTCAAGAATATTCGGGATTTTCAATCCGTTTATTAAAATTCTTCGTGCGATATAAGGAAAGTCAAATTCCTTGCCATTGTGGGCACATAGAACATTTTCGGGTTTATTGAAATGCTTTTTCAATAAATCAATAAAATCAGACAAAATAACTTTTTCATCATCACCGAAAAAAGATTTTATTCTCAAAGTATTTTTTCCGTTTTGCTTTTTTGCTATGCCTGCCGAAATGCATATTATTTTTCCAAACTCGGCGTAAATGCCGGCTCTGTTGAATATTGACTGTGGGGTATCCTTTTCATTTTTTGCAATTTGTCCTGCTTTTTTATCCCAGAGTTCCTTAAAAGCAACAGGCAACTCTTCGTATTTGCTGCAAAGAGGAACGGTTTCAATATCAATGAATAAAATATTTTCTATATTTACATTTTCGAGCATTGGAAATAGTTTTAAAGATTAGATTACAAAAATAGAAAAATAGTTGCATGACACAAGTCGTAATTCGTAAGAAAATTGTTTTATTGTTAAATTGCTAAATTGTTGAAGTGTTAAAATGCCATATAATAATTCCATCTTATAAGTTTCTGCAAATAAAAGTGTTTAAAATTAAATAAAGAATGAACTCTGAACTGAAAACTGAAAACCGGAAACTTATTTTATCTGAAGATGGTTCGCATACGGTTTTTGATGCGAATGTGAAAGAGCATTTTCATTCTACATTCGGAGCTATTAATGAGTCGAAAGAAATATTTATAAAATACGGATTTAATGAAATCTTAAATTCAGAAAAAATAAATATTCTCGAAATCGGTTTTGGCACAGGCTTAAATGCTTTTCTGACATTTCTTGAAAATGCAAATCATAATAAAAATATTTTTTACACTGCAATTGAACCGTACCCGGTTGATGAAGAAATATTTTTAAATCTTAATTATCCGCAGGTTTTGAATGTTCCGGAAAACCAAAAAGAAGTTTTCTTAAAAATGCATAAAAGTCCTTCCGGAGAAAAAATAAATATTTCGGAAAATTTTATTTTGTTAAAAGAAAAAATAAAACTTGAAAATTTTGAAACGAAAATGAAATATGATTTAATTTATTTTGATGCTTTCTCTCCCGAGGTACAACCTGAATTATGGACAGAAAATATTTTTAAAAAAATATTTGATCGTTTAAATATTAATGGAATATTAACTACATATTCCGCCAAAGGCGAAGTAAAGCGAAATCTGAAAAGCGCCGGTTTCACAATTGAATCACTCCCAGGACCGAAAGGGAAAAGAGAGGTAACGAGAGCGAGAAAAATTAATTTGTGAAATTGTGTCTTAGCAGTATTTTATTTTTCACCGCAAAGGCGCAGAGACGCAAAGAATTAATCTTTCATTAATCAATCACCAATTTTTCATTATATACTTTCTGGTTTGTAACAACTCTCAAAAAGTATACGCCTTTAGAAAAACTGCTGAAGTCGTAGTTCCTGCTGGTTTCTCTTTTTGTTTGAAATTTTTCGGAATAAATAAGTTTGTTGTTTATGTCAAAAACATCAAGAGTAATGTTGTCGTTTTGCGGTGAATTAAAATTTAAAGTGAACTCACCAGTTGTCGGATTGGGAAATAGTTTAAATCCTGAAAATTTATCCTTTTCATTTACTCCGACATTTACATGGGCAGTAACTTTAGTTCGCGGGCTGACGCACGGACCACCCTGTACTTCCCAGTCGTATAAAAAGTACCAGTAAGGACCGGCACCTGCATAATCGGAACCTGTAATTGAAATTGTTCCGTTAACGGTATGAGGATATGTTGCATTCAACGTATCTCTCCACAAAGCAATAACGGAATTGCTTGCTTTCCTACAGTTTAAAAAGTAATCTATGCCGGGTTCCATCTGAAAATCGAGAGTTACTCTTTGTTCGCCGGTGGGCAGGCTCGCAGTGGTTTTTGTATGAACAACCGGACCTCCTATTCCTTTGGTTACCTCAATAATTCTAACGCCTGTACTATTAGCATATAACTTAATGGATTTTATGAGACACGGTTTATACACATCAAAAAGTTCTCCTCTTGTGGTGGTTCCCGTGTAATTTCCGCCATTAATTGTTTTGTTAACCATTCCCACTTTCTGTACTGCATCCGTTATGGAATTATCTACATAATAATCCGTTGTTACATATAATAACGGAGTGTTATAAGTCGTACCGGTATAAATTGCAGCACCACCGGTTGCAGCTGTATACCATTTAAGCGTATCGCTTCCTGTAGCTGAAAGAGCAATTGAATTTCCGGCATCGCCGTATCCATCTGTTCCCACAGGAGCAACAGGCATGTCGGTAACAATGAAATTTGTTTTTAAAACTGTATCACCGCCATTGGTATTTGAAACTATCAGTTGAACAGTATAAGTTCCGCTTGCATTATATGTGTGAAGCGGATTTTGAAGGTTTGAAGTGCTTCCGTCGCCAAAGTCCCATATCCATGAAGTTACATAACTCGAATTGTCTAAAAATTTCACTTCGGTAATACAAGGAAAGGTTGTATTTGCAACAAAATCTGCAACCGGAACTATATTTGATTTTGGCGAACTTATGCCTGATTGCAGTACATCTTTGGTTGAATTATCCTGAATAAAAGCCACTGCCCTCAGATTTGCCGGATCCATCACATTTGTGTATGTCCATGATTTTGTAATAGTCTGCGATTCGCCAACATTAAGGTTATTAATCGTGGTTCCGTAATAATTTGGAAGAAATTTTTTAAATACATTGTGAAATGTTGTTTCGCCATTAGTTCCCGGAGCAGTACCGTATACCATTTGTTCCTCTATAACTGCGATTTGTGCAGTCAATGTGCCTGTCGTTGCGGCTGTTTTTGTAACAATCATTTCAACAGTAATTATTCCGCCAACAATTTCATGAAATACCTGAACAGTAAACGGTGACGAAACTGCAGCATGGCTGTTGAGTGAAGTCTGATTTGCAGCACTCGCCAATACATCTCCATCCATTACCGATTTAGGAACAGAGCTAACTGTGTATTTTCTCACTCTGCTGCTTATTTCCGTGGGATTTGCAAGGTACATCGGGTCGCTGGCTCCGGGCCAGTTAACATGATAATATATGAGCGCCATCGTAGAGGGATTATTATTATGCAAGGTTATGATGCTGGGGTTTGTGTTTGCGCAAGGCGTACATGAAGCATTTGTAAATTGTTCAAGCAACACCATTCTTGTGGATTTTTGCGCGGATAGATTTTGAAAAAATAAAATAAAAACTACCGATACAATACTAAAAATAATTGTAAATTTTTTCATGGGTCAATATATTTTAGGATTTAACTTATTAAAACTTAAAATACTATTTCATAAAATTATACAAATAATTTGAAATATAAAAACATTTTAAAATAATTTTTACGTTCAGCTAACGGCTGGTTTTTCCCATATAAGTTTTTTGCCAAAACCAAGTCTGTTGTCGGTAAGCTTTATAAAATCAACATTTATTGACCAAAGGTTTAATTCTGCGAACACAGCGACAGGAAATCTTTTTAAATAAATTTTCTTTGCATAATTCAGAAAATCACCTTCACATTTTTCTATTTTTCCCGTAAACTGAATTCCCTGTATTTTGCCTATTATTGAAGTTTCGAGGGCAATTGCGCCTGCAACATTTTTATTTACTAAAATATCTTCAATATGCTTCGTATCATTATCGGAAGTAAAAACAAACATTTGTTCTTTTTCGAGAAACACATAAAACATTGTTGAGCAATATGGTTTATTGTCACGGCTTGTAGCAAGAGTGAAGACGTGGTGTTTTTTAATGAAATTCAATATTTTTTTGTCAATATCACTCATTGGATTATTTTTTAAAAAACAGCTGCGAGCCGCGAGCCATGAGGAAAAACAGAGTTTAACGACAAACCACAAACAACAAACTCTTTATTTAAACTCATTTACCTGTTGTTCTGTAAGTTTTCCGTTAACCCAGGTTTCATCGAGGTTTGCATTATATTTTTTGTAAAAGTTCAATGCGGGAGTATTCCA
Organism: Bacteroidales bacterium; assembly: GCA_029004185.1. Classification (GTDB taxonomy): domain Bacteria; phylum Bacteroidota; class Bacteroidia; order Bacteroidales; family JAHJDW01; genus JAQUPB01. The sequence continues at coordinate 17,298 of JAQUPB010000031.1, forward strand.
GTTGAGCACCTGCCACTGCATTCGCTTTGCCCCTGCTTCTTTACTTTTTCTAATAACTTCCTCGAATAACTTTGCTCCTATTCCTGAGCCGCGGTATTTTTGTTTTACAATAATATCTTCGAGGTAAACACATTTTCCCTTCCATGTCGAATACGAATAAAAATAAAAAGCCATTCCAACCATTTCATTATTCATTATTGCAACAAAAGTTTCGAAAATAGGATTATTGCCAAAACCGTCTCTTTCGAGTTCTTCAAGTTTAACGGTAACTTCGAGCGGTGCTTTTTCATATTCCGCAAGTTCTTTAATTAATTCGAGGATTTTCGGTAAATCCTGTTTCGTTCCTTTTCTGATAGATATTTCCATAATTTTTTTTATTATATTTTATATTACTTCATAAACCTTCTACTTTGCGTCGCATTTAAAGTTCTTACAATTAAACAATTATTTGCTTGCGACGCTAAATGGGTTGATTAATCACCCCGCGCTAAAGCGCGGGGTTATTTACATTTAAACCCTTACGGGTTTTCTGAATATCAATTTTATTACAAACTAAATTTAACAAGATAAAAAAATATTTTATTAATAATTCAAATTTACAGCAAGCCATTTTTCAGCTTCCTGAACATTCATTCCTTTTCTCTTTGCGTAATCTTCAACCTGGTCTTTGCTGATTTTTCCAAGCACAAAATATTTCGACAAAGGATTAGAAAAATAGTAACCACATATTGAAGCAAGCGGCTGCATTGCATAATTTTCTGATAATTTAATGCCGGTATTTTTTTCGACTTCAAGCAAATCAAAAATCATTTGCTTTTCTGTATGGTCTGGAGAAGTGGGATATCCCGGTGCGGGACGAATTCCGCTATATTCTTTTTTAAATAACTTCTCAGGCGGCAAGTTTTCATTTTCAGAATACCCCCATAATGTTTTTCTCACCTTTTCGTGCATTAGTTCGGCAAACGCTTCAACAAGACGGTTTGCCAGTGTTTTGAGCATGAGAATCGTATAATCGTCTTTTCTCTTTTCGTAAACCTTCACTGTTTCTTCGATATTAATTCCGCAGGTAACAGCAAACATTCCCACATAATCGGCAACACCGCTTTCCTTAGTTGCAACAAAATCCGATAAAGACAAATTATTTTTTCCCGATGCCTTTTCTTCCTGTTGTCTTAAATTGTGAATTACAGAAATAATTTCATTTCTTTTTTCGTAATTATAAATTTCAATATCGTCGTTTGCATTTGCATTTGCAGGATATAAGCCAATTACTGCATTTGCACGCAATAAATTTTTATCATTTATTTCCTTCAGGAATTTTTGTGCTCCGTTAAAAAGTTTTTTTGCTTCCGTACCCTTATTTTTATCTTCAAATATTTCGGGATATTTTCCTCTTATTTTCCACTGAATGAAAAACTGCGTCCAGTCGATGTATTTAGCAATTTCGGAAACAGAATAATTTTTAAAAACTTTTGTTCCCAGAAAGGACGGCTTTGTGATTTTTATTTCATTCCAGTTTGTCTGTAATTTATTTTTTCTCGCATTTGCAATCGAGATGTATGTTTTAGTTTTTTGCGTAGCCGAATATTGAGCTTTTAATTTCTCATATTCTTTTTTCTTATCTGAAATATATTTACTTCCGGTTTCATTATTTAATAAGCTGTTACAAACGCTCACGCATTTCGAAGCATCAATAACATGAATAACAGGCCCGCTGTAATTCGGTGCAATTTTCACTGCCGTATGAATTGCCGATGTTGTTGCACCGCCTATCAGCAATGGAATTTTCAATCCTTCCCTTTCGAGTTCTTTTGCAACAAAAATCATTTCTTCGAGCGAAGGAGTTATGAGTCCGCTCAAGCTTATAATATCAACATTATGTTTTTTAGCTTCTTCAATTATTTTTTCACACGGAGTCATCACGCCCAGATCAATAATTTCGAAATTATTGCATCCGAGAACAACACCAACAATATTTTTTCCTATATCATGAACATCACCTTTCACTGTAGCAAGTAGAATTTTCCCGCGTGTGCCTGCCGATTTTTTTTCTTTTTCAATATATGGCTGAAGAATACTTACCGCCAATTTCATTACTCTTGCGCTTTTAACAACCTGCGGTAAAAACATTTTTCCGGCTCCGAACAAATCACCAACATTATTCATTGCATTCATAAGCGGTTCTTCAATAATCCTGACAGGACTATCGAACTTCTGCAATGCTTCATTAATATCCGCTTCTATAAAATCTGTAATTCCTTTTATAAGCGAATGAGCAATTCTTTTTTCAATTGATTCTTTTCTCCAGATTTCTTCTTCTTTTATTTTTGTTTTATCGGTATTCTTAATTTTTTCGGCAAATTCAACGAGTTTTTCGGTTGCATTTTCTTTTCTGAATAACAAAACATCTTCAACTGCTTCGAGCAAATCTTCGGGGATATCGCTGTATGGTTTCACCATTCCGGCATTTACAATTGCCATATCCAATCCTGCATTAACGGCATGATATAAAAATGCCGCATGTAAAGTTTCGCGTATTTCATTATTTCCCCTGAAAGAAAACGAAAGATTGCTGATGCCACCGCTGACAGAGGCTCCTGGAAGATTTTCTTTTATCCATTTCACGGTTTTAATAAAATCAAGAGCATAAGAATTATGCAACTCAATTCCTGTGGCAACAGCCAATACATTAGGGTCGAAAATTATATTTTGCGGCAGAATACCGACTTCTTTAGTTAAAATTTTATATGTACGTCCGCAAACTTCTATCCTTCTTTCATAAGTATCGGCTTGTCCTTTTTCATCAAATGCCATCACAATAATTGCTGCGCCGTATCTTTTTATTTTCAATGCTTTTTCTTTAAATTTTTCAACTCCGTCCTTCAGACTTATGGAGTTAACAATTCCTTTTCCCTGCAAACATTTCAGTGCGCTTTCAATCACCGTCCACTTCGAAGAATCTATCATTACAGGCACTTTTGCAATTTCTGGTTCGGAAGCAACCAAATTTAAAAATTTAACAATTGCTTTTTCGGAATCTATCATTGCATCATCCATGTTCACGTCAATTATCAAAGCGCCGTTTTCAACCTGCTGACGAGCAATTTTCAGAGCATCTTCATATTTGTTATCAGCAATTAATTTTTTGAAATTAGCGGAACCAGCAACATTTGTTCTTTCGCCAACATAAACAAGATTGCTTTTCGGAAATATTGTTAATGGTTCAAGACCGCTGAATCGTGGTAAAGAAGGATTTTCAGGAATGGAACGTGGTTTATATTTTGAGGCAATACCGGCAATTTTCCTTATATGTTCGGGTGTTGTGCCGCAGCAGCCTCCAATAATATTCACCAAACCGTCTTTAAAAAATTCTTCAATAACTTTAGTAAATTTTTCAGGAGTTTCGTCGTAAGTGCCGAATTGATTCGGCAAACCTGCGTTCGGATGCGCACTCACATAACAATTTGCAATTTTTGATAATTCCTGTAAATGCGGACGGATTTGTTCGGCTCCCAGAGCACAATTTAAACCCACACTCAATAAATCAGCTTGTTCAACGGAATTATAAAATGCTTCGAGTGTTTGTCCCGATAAGTTTCTTCCGCTTTTTTCAATTGTACACGAAACCATTATCGGAAGCTTTTTTCCAATCTTTTCGAAATATTCGTTTGCAGCAAATAATGCCGCTTTGCAATTTAAAGTATCAAATACTGTTTCGATTAATAAAATGTCAACACCGCCGTCAATCAAACCTTTTATTTGTTCGGTGTATGCTTCGGCAAGTTCATCAAAAGAAATATTTCTGAAACCAGGGTCATTCACATCGGGCGACATTGAAGCAGTTCTGTTTGTAGGTCCGATTGAACCTGCAACAAAACGCGGTTTATCAGGATTCTTTTTTATGAATTCATCGGCAACTTTTCTTGCCAGTTTTGCAGAAGCAAGATTTATTTCATAACATATTCCTTCAAGTCTGTAATCTGCCTGCGAAATCCTGTTTGCATTAAAACTATTTGTAGAAACAATATCGGCACCGGCTTCAAAATACTGCCTGTGCATATTTTCAATAACTTCAGGTTTTGTTATTGAAAGTATGTCATTATTCCCCTTTAAATCCTTTGTATGGTTTGCAAATCTTTCCCCGCGGAAATCCTTTTCACCAAGTTTTTCACTTTGAATAAATGTCCCCGATGCTCCGTCGAGTATAACGATTCTGCTTTTTATTATTTCTTTTATATCCATTTAAAAAGTTGTTGTGAGGGCAAAATTAAGGAAAAGTTTCGAGTTTAGGGATTTTGGAATGAGATTTTATTAATAATTTGATTTTTTAGTTCCTTTTATTTTTTTAATAATAATTTTTTTGCTTTTTTAGTTGTTCGCTCCCGCAAAAGCCCCTTGATTAACCCGCTCACGAACCCCCTGCTGAATCTGCTATTTTTTGCATATTTATAAAAGAAATTTTATTCATTCTTTTTTGTGAGAAAATAATTTTCTCATGGGGGTTTCTTCTTTTTAAATTATCTTTGTTACCCGAAAAGATTAAACATTTTAACTTTGCAACATTAAAAACTTTATAAACTTGATTTATGAATTTCATTGAAGAACTCAAATGGCGTGGCATGATTCACGATGTAATGCCCGGAACGGAAGAACAGCTCAACAAGGAAATGACAGTTGCCTACACAGGTTTTGACCCTACAGCAACTTCAATGCACATAGGAAACCTTTCGTCAATAATGCTGCTAAAATTTTTTCAGTTATCGGGACATAAACCGATAATAGTTATTGGAGGTGGGACCGGAATGATTGGAGATCCTTCAGGAAAATCTTCCGAAAGAAATCTTCTTGATGAAGAAACACTGAGGCACAATCAGGAATGCATAAAAAAACAATTTATGAAGCTTCTTGATTTTGGAAATATTCCAAATGCAGCAGAAATGATAAACAATTATGATTGGCTGAACAAGCTCAATTTAATAGGGTTTTTAAGAGATATTGGAAAACACATTACCATAAATTACATGCTTGCAAAAGACTCAGTAAAAAAACGGCTGGAAACCGGAATTTCTTATACTGAATTTGCTTATCAGATGCTGCAGGGTTATGATTATTTGCATTTATACGAAACGAAAAACTGCAAACTGCAGATGGGCGGTTCCGACCAATGGGGAAATATTGTTACGGGAACAGAACTTATAAGAAGAAAAGTAAACGGTGATGCTTATGCCTTAACTTCTCCTTTAATCACAAAATCAGACGGCGGAAAATTCGGAAAAACAGAAGAAGGAAATATATGGCTTGATGCAAAATTAACTTCACCGTACAAATTTTATCAGTTCTGGCTTAATGTTTCCGACGAAGATGCAGCAAAATTCATAAAAATATTTACGCTTCATTCAAAGGAAGAAATTGAGAACATTGAAGCCGAACACCTCAAAGCTCCGCATTTACGGCTTTTACAAAAGACATTGGCAAAAGATGTAACCATAATGGTTCATTCCGAAAACGATTATAGTTCGGCAGTTGAAGCTTCGGAAATATTGTTCGGCAAAGGAACAACCGAATCACTAAAAAAACTTGATGAAAAAACCTTGCTTTCAGTTTTTGAGGGAGTGCCGCAATGCAATATCAGTAAAGACAAACTCCCGGCAGGTGTTAATATTGTAGATTTTCTTACCGAATTAACGAATATTTTCCCTTCAAAAAGCGAAGCACGAAGAACTCTGAAAGAAAACGGAGTGATGATTAATAAAGAAAAGGCAACAGAAACACAAATCATAAATAATGATTTATTGCTGAACGGAAAATATATTTTAGTGCAAAAAGGAAAGAAGAACTATTTTTTAGTGAAGGCAGAATAAATCAGACCTAACAGGTCTCGGAGACCTGTTAGGTCTTAAAAACAAAACAGGCAATGAAAGTCCTTTTATTTTCCACCGGTTTTTATGAATACATGATTGAGCTTGCAAATGCGATGTCGGAGATTGCTGATGTTGTGCTTATGATTCCTTCCAACAGAATTGATAACATTCACATAAAATCCATTTCATCAAAAGTAAAATTCGAACCATTCAATTTAGTTGATTACAAAAGCATTCGCGATAATTCAAAAATGATTTTTGATATTGTAAAAAAAATCAAAAAACACAATCCCGATATTATTCACATTCAGCATTATGGTCACCGCTGGTTTTGGCTGGCATATTTTTTCCTTTTAAAATATAAAATCGTTAACACAATTCATGATCCAATGCCTCATATTGGAGACATGATTGTTAAAAGAGCTTTCGTTTCTGAATTTTTCGGCAAAATCTTTAATTTTAAATTTATTGTTCATGGAGAAGTGCTAAAAAAGCAATTGAATTTGCATAAAAGAATTAAAGTGGATAAAATATTTGTTATTCCTCACGGGCATTTGGGTTTATTTAAAAACTGGAATAAAAAAGTAATTAAAAAAGAAAAAAAACATATTATCTTTTTTGGAAGGATATGGGAATACAAGGGGTTGGAATACTTCATAAAAGCCGAGCCTGTTGTTTCAAAAAAAATATCCGATATTAAATTCATCGTTGCAGGAAAAGGAGAAGATTTCGAGAAATATGAAAAAATAATTTCAAACAAAAATAGTTTCATAATAAAAAATTATCGTATTTCCAATGAAGAAACTGATGAACTTTTCAATCAGTGTTCGATTTGTGTTTTACCGTATATTGAGGCATCGCAAAGCGGAGTAGCTGCAATTGCACTGGCTTACGGTTTGCCTGTTATAGCAACCAGTGTTGGCTCATTGCCCGAAGTTATTGAAAACGGTGTAAACGGTTTTATTGTTAAACAAAAAAACGAAAAAGAAATAGCAGAAAGAATAATTGAATTAATCAGCAATAATAATTTGTACGAAACAATGAGTAAAAATGCAATTAATACGTCAAACAATAAACTTTCGTGGAAAAATATCGCAAGGCAAACTTTAGAAACGTATAAATCTTAATTATTTTTTTTAGCAATAAGTATGTATCCCATTGGAAATATGTGTTTGGACAATTCCGAAAATTTTCTTACCGGTTTTAATTTATAAAAAAACTTACCCGTGCTTTCAAGAACATAACAAATTATTTTTTTCATAGGAAAATTATAATAGTTGACGGCCTTATAGTTTAAATCAAATAATATTTCTGGTAAACCGCCATAAGCTTCAATTTTCACTATTTCAAGATTATTTATCCTGCAAAATTCTTCAAGCATAAAGCTGGTGTATCTGTGGTAATCATGAGGGCTGTCATGAACACAATAAAGAAAAGGAACGCCCAGAATCAAATGTCCGCCGGATTTTAAAATTCTGGTCATTTCTGAAAATAACTCATACGGTTTGCGGATATGTTCAATGACATCGCTGCATAAAACTGTATCAAAAGAATTACTTTCAAGGTTTAAAGGTTCATTTAAATCTGTTTCGAAATCCAAAAAAGAAATTTC
>JAQUPB010000032.1 GCA_029004185.1 Bacteroidales bacterium
TAAATGTAACAACAAATGTTACCACAATTTATACTGTAAGCGGAACCGACGGAAACGGATGCATTAATTCAACGCCTGTAACACTTACTATAAACACATTGCCAATACTTACTGCAACCGGAGGTACAATTTGCATCGGAAACTCAATAATGGTAACCGTGACAGGAGCAAATGCATATACGTGGTCAACGGGCCCGTTTACAACAAGCATACTTGTCAATCCTATCATAAATACTCAGTATTGTGTAACAGGAATAGACCTGAACGGATGCAAAAATTCAACTTGCACATCAGTTGTTGTTAATGCAAAACCAATAGTTACGGCAACCGGAAATCCGCATTTCATCTGTAACGGGGAAAGCGCAACCATAACGGCAACCGGAGGCAATACATATACATGGTTCCCCGGTGGTTCTAACGGAAATACAATTGTTGTTACTCCTAACGCAACCATTACATATACTGTAACCGGAACCGACGGCAATAACTGTACAAACCTTGACACGGCAGTGATAATAGTGAATCCTCCCATCAGTGCGGGCATAACAGGAATTGACGAAACCTGCGGAAATAAAGCAGGAAAAGTTTGCGCAAGTCCGAATGGCGGAACTCCCGGATACGCTTATGTGTGGAATGTAGCCGGTGATTCACTCTGTCTTGACAGCCTTCATGCGGGTACATTTACCGTTACCGTTACCGACTCAAAAGGATGTACTACAATAAGAACAGTGAGCATTACCAACCAGATAATAAATCCAAGCGGTATTGCAACTGCAGATAAATATTTTGATGTAATCACCCATACATTTCTTTTAGACTGGAATGGGGACTACGGGTTTAAATATGACTGGGATTTCGGCGACACCACTGCTCACAGCAATCTGAAAAATCCTATTCACACTTACAAATATAAAGGCACCTATACAGTTAAACTCATCGTTACTTCTCCGGATGGATGTACATCAGAGTATACTTTCATTATTGAAGTTGTGATACCCACAAAACTTGAGGTTTTCAATGTATTCACACCTAACAGTGATGGCCTTAACGACAAATACAGGGTTAAATACGAAGGTGACTTTTTATATTTCAGGATGATAATATTCAACCGCTGGGGAAACAAGCTGTTTGAAACAAACGATATTGACAAAGGCTGGGATGGAAAACAATGGACAAAAGACGGTATGTCGGACGGAACTTATTATTATATAATAAGTGCCAAAGGAAAAGATATGGTTGAATATGAATTCCACGGATACCTGACTTTGATAAAGTAAATACTTTACAAACATTATAAAAAAGAGAAATAAAAAATTATTTCTCTTTTTTTATTTTAGAAATTGTCTGCGTCTTAGCGTCTTTGCGAAAAACAAATTAAAAATTTCACGCAAAGCTCGCAGAGATATCGCCAAGAACGCAAAGTCAATAATGCAAAATATTTTATCCAAACACTCTACATCAACTTTATATTTTTCAGCGAGTCGAAGAGATTCATGCTGTTCAGATATAAGGTAAAGCGGATTTTTTCAGAATATTTTGATGAATTTGTTTGCATTTGGGTTTCAATATCGGATGACCAGAATACAGGAAAATAAATTTCTAACATATTCGGAATTAATGCCAAATCAACACCTGCGTCATATATAATTTTTTTTGAACCCTCAAATACCCTTCCTGCGCGTGAATATGTGCCAAAGTCGGCATACAATTTTAAAGGCAAAATTCCGGGAATAGAAGTTTTAATATTTAATGCTACAAGCCAGTCGTTTGTTTGCCCGATAGGAGTATTAACTTTAAATGCGCCGTCGGTTTCGGTGAATTGTTGTGAAGCCAAACCACTATAATCGGAACGACCCAAATAATAATTATCAAAAGTATAATCTTCATAACCTGCCTGTCCGTTCATGCGAAATCTATAATCGACATGATTGCTTGTATCCTGCCATAAAAATGCACCAGTAAAAAACCGCAAATCCAAACCTTTTTTCTTTTTATTGTATGTCAGCCTGTATTTGAATTCAAGAGAGCTTTTAACAAAATCTGTATTTTGCTGGGTTTTCAAATTTATCGAGTAAGGATAAAGTGAATTTCCGTTTTCAAACGAATAAATAACTTCATTAAACATAGGTTCCTGTTGCTTTTTCACCATTTCATTTTTATCACCATTCCATACCATTACATCTTTTGTAATATTTATATTTCTGAGTTTTAAAGAATGAACGTAAGATGAAGTTGGTATTCTTTTTTTAAATACAAAAAGAAGTTCAGGATAAACTTTATAATATTTTAAGAACGGTTCATAAGAATAAGTATATTTAAGAAATGACAAACCTAATTTTACGTTCTGAAAAATTTTATCCGGAAATAAATTATAATTAACATTTCCCCAGCCTGATAATTCATTGGTTCCGGAGCTATACATAGGAACCAAAGTGTATTCGATTTTTTTCTGAAATAACAGATGATTATAAAATGCAACGCCGACCATAAGTTTATCATAATTGTTCACCCCTATTCCCGGAAAATAAAAAATCTGTTTTCTGTCGGAATTATCAATGCTTCCGATAAAATTAAATTTCAGCGGTTCTGATTTCCTGAAAATGCCTCTTGTTTTTATTGAATTGTTTTTTCTGTTTATGTCGGGAATTATTTCGTTTGCATCAATTTTAATTTTACTAAAACCGCTGTTTTCAAAATCAAATTTCTTTTTACCGTAAAATCCTTCATAGTATTGAGTTTCGACAGTACCACCCGAAGTATATTTTGTTATCGAAAACGGAGAAGCAATTTTTCCCTTGTTTTTTATTTTTACTTCAGCAGTGTCATTTTTAATTTTTACTGAAGAAATTTTATAATCTATTTTTTTTGTTGTTCCCAGCAAATCATTAAAAAACCAATCAAGATTTTTATCAGTATTTCCGGTAATTATTTTTTTGAAATCTTCGGGAGAAGGATGTTTGTATTTCCATTCTTCAAAGTACTTTTGCATGGCTTTGTCAAAGTTTTCTTTTCCCATGTATGTCATGAGATACCTCATTACTATAGTTCCCTTAAAATAAATATCTGCACCATAATTAATACTTGTATAACACTCTGAAGGCAGGTTCAGCGGCTGATCGTTATTTGTCAATGCCGTAAAAAGGTACATGATTTCATCGAACTTTGATACTTTATATTTATATAAATCAGTAACTCTTGAAATATTATCAGGCAACCCTAACATATCCGTAAGTTTTCCTCCTACTGTACTTTCAATATAACGCGAAGTATAAAACGAATTTATGCCTTCGTCCATCCACGGATTTTTTCTCTCATTGGAGCCGAGCATTCCGTAAAACCAGTTGTGTCCAACTTCATGAACAATAACCTCACGTAAAATAAAAGGTGTCCCTGAAGTGCCTATTACTGTTATGTTAGGGTATTCCATTCCTGTTCCGGCACTTATTGTTCCGTCAACAGCAGTTACATTATTATATGGATAATCCCCAACCCATAATGAATAATAATATATAGCATCGTTAATATATCCGATGCTGTTTCGCCATAAATTTCCTTCGGCATTGGTAAACATTGCCCATGAGGTAACGCTTTTCCCGGAATGAGGTAATTTTATTTCCCCTTTAAGGACATTGTATCTTTTATCGGCAAACCAGGCAAAGTCGTGAATATTTTTCTGAACATATCTCAGTGTTTTTGTTTTTTTTGATGACTGGGGAAATTGTACATTAGCCCTGTTGAAATAAATAAATTTCTGTGTTTCTTCAGCTTTTCCCGTGAGCCATTTTATTTCGTCTTCATTCTGCAAATCGCCTGTTGCACCTACGACATAATTTTCGGGCAGGGTAATGGCAACGTCAAAGCTTCCGAATTCGGAATAAAATTCCCCCTGACTGAGATATGGCATCTGGGTCCATCCGTTTGCATCGTACACGGCGGGTTTGGGGAACCATTGAGTTATCTGGTACGACTGGCCGACATGTCCGAAACGCGAAAATTTCCCGTCGGGAATTTTTACATGAAAGGGTGTTGAAATAACAATAGTGTCACCGCTTTTTAATGGCTTATCAAGAACCAGTTTGCAAATATCCACATTCAATGAATCATATTTCCATTTTATTTTTTCGCCGTTAACTTTAAAATCGATGCTGTCGATATAGCCAAGTTGCTCTTGTTTCGCCTCATACAATTTAAAATTTCCGCCTTTCAACAACTGTTTATATAATGCAGTAGTCTTGCCGTTGTATGCATTGGGCCATAAATGAAAATAAATATATTCAAGTGTATTCGGAGAATTGTTTATATATTGAATTTTTTCAAACCCGCTAAGTTCATGACTGACATCATTAAGCTTAACACTTATTGTATAATTCACTTCCTGCTGAAAATATTTCTGGGGAAACAATTTGCAAAAGCAAAGCATTAAAAAAAACAGAATAGTGTATTTCAGCTTCCGATTCATCTTTCATAATATTTAAGCAAAGATAAAAAAGAAAGTTAATTGTTAATGGTTAAACGTTAAGCGTCAATTATTAATTTTCACTATTTATTGTCCGATTAAAAAATATCTCATCAGGGCTGAAGCCCTTTGCGTATGTACTTTTTGTAACCCCAGACTTAAGTCTGGGGTTAATATTATACAACTCATTTTCGGACTTTAGTCCTGCTCGCAAGCTGTTAGAATTCACAAAAATGTATTTTATTGTTTTAAGTTGCATAAACTTAATCGGAAAATAATAATTTTCAATTTTATACTGTCGTTAATGCTATTGCAGCGAAACAATCCGGATTTATGTATATCTTTAAACATCATTAAATTATGCGAATCAAGAGTTGATTTTTTGTTTTTATCGGATTAATGTTATATCAGATGGGAGGGGTAAAACCCCGAAATGTTTCAACACGTGACGAAGTCATGTGTGAAAATCAAAAAACAGAACAAAGCCCTGAAAGGGCGAAATGTTACGCCATTTATTAAATTCATTGATTCTACATTTCGGGCTTTCAGCCCTTAATAATGTAATTTGTATTTTTCGCAGGACTGCGTCCTTCGCGTTTTTATATTTCGTTCCTTCGGAACTTATTGCAATTTAATATTTCAACCTTGATTTTTATAAAATGTAAATTTGTTTAATCATTAAATCAACTTAATGTTAATAAAATGTATGACTGACACAATAATAAAATTAGTAAAAAAAATTATCTTTACGTTGGTAAAAAAATGTAAAGTCTAAAAGTTAAATAACTGAATCAATAAATAAAAAGAACTTAAATTCAATTTCACCGCTAAAATTCATACATATGAAAAAAATATTTTTGCTTATATTGAAATTAATGCCGCTGTTTGCCTTGGGTCAGGCAACAATAAAAATAAATACCGTCCCTGAAAGGTACACTCCCATTCTTGATACTATTTTTATTTCGGGCACATTCAATGGCTGGAGTGCCAATGATACTGCTTACCGCATGATTCCCGATACAAACGACAAATATCATATAAATATAAATGCAGCACTTGGTTCAACAGTTGAATATAAGTTCACAAGAGGAAAGCCTGCAAATATCGAAACAGATAAAAATGGCACAGACATTCCAAACAGGTCATTTGTTTTCTCAAACGGATTGCAGATCAATGATACTGTTGAAGGATGGAAAGACATGGCCGGAACACACACCGCCATTGGCAACACAAAAATACTCGACCTGGATTTTGCTATCCCCCAGCTTTCAAGACAGCGTAGAATATGGGTTTACCTGCCAACAAACTATTACGCGTCAACCGACAGTTTTCCGGTTATATACATGCAGGACGGGCAATACCTTTTCGACAACGCATACACATTCAGCGGAGAATGGGGAATTGACGAAAGCATGGACAGCCTTGCTGCTGTTTTCTCTCCGAAAGCTATTGTTGTAGGTATTGATAACGGTGCGTCAGCAAGACTTAACGAATATTCGCCGTGGATAAACACCACATACGGAGGCGGCGAAGGCAACGAATATGTTTCGTTTATTTGTAATACATTAAAACCTTTTATCGACAGTTATTTCCGCACATTGCCCGGCAGAAGCAATACCTGCATTATGGGAAGCTCGATGGGTGGTTTTATTTCTCTTTATGGTGCAATAAAGCGCCAGGATATATTTGGCAAAGCCGGAATATTTTCACCTGTCATATGGTTTTCCGATAGCATTTACCAGTTCATACAATCGCAGGGACATCAGCATGAGATGAAAATATATTTTGTTTGTGGCGCTCTTGAAGATTCTTCAATGATTTCGGATATGCAAAGCGTATACGACACATTGCTGTCGAGTGGATTTAACTCAAGTGAAATGAACCTGAAAACAAGTGCCGGCGGACAGCACAACGAATTGTTCTGGGGCAGGGAATATCCTTTTGCTTTCAAATGGCTATTCTCTTCATCTGCTGAAATTAATAATAAAACGAAAGCATCTGTTAATATCAGGGTATATCCTAATCCCGCAAACAATGAAATAACGATAGAAACAACAAAACAAAGCATTTTATCAATTTGCAATTTAAACGGACAGGAATTAATAAGACAAAAAATTGAAGACACTAAAACACAAGTTGACATTAGAAACCTGACATGTGGAATTTATTTTTTAAAATTGATAACAAACGAAGCGGTTGAAGTAAGAAAAATAATAATAAAATAAAAACAATATTATACTTGCTGTAATTATCTACATTTTTTTCTTTCACGCAGGTGCATTAACAGGTTAATTAATCAAATAGAGGCGAACAACCAGTTTTCAAGCAACAAAAAAAGGCTGGTTAATAAAACCAACCTTCTTTATTTTATATAACTTCTGCGTTAATACTCGTCTTCGTGAAAGAAGAAATCTTCTTTTGTGGGATAATCGGGCCATATATCTTCAATACTGTCGTACACTTCACCTTCATCATCAAGTTCCTGCAGGTTTTCAATAACTTCCATAGGTGCTCCCGACCTGAGCGCAAAATCAATAAGCTCATCTTTTGTTGCAGGCCATGGTGCATCTTCCAGTTTTGAAGCTAATTCTAAAGTCCAGTACATGTTTAAAAAATTTTTGCAAAAGTAAATAATTTAAAATCAAAAAGTCAAGCTTTTTTTAATAAATTTTTGGCAAGTATACGTTTTTTTTACACAAAATACGTTTTTTGTATAACTAATATGCAAATTCACTGTTTACAATACATTCAAGGCGTAATATCATTACGAACAGAGGGCAGAAAGTTGGAGTGGTTTGTCAGTTGCCCGTTAGCTATATAAAAAGTTAATCATTAAATCTCGGGTTGACAACATTATTGTATATAGAGCCAAAAGTATATGTAATGCCCAGACTTAAGTAATATGAATATTGAGTGGCAAGCTGTCTTTGCTGCAATAAAACCTCGGCCTGAGTTGCTTCTCCTTTGGGTAAAGCTATCTGATTATGAATTAATGAAACAGTATTATAAAAAGTAAAAGACAAACCTTTAAAAATTCTTATTCTCATGTCAGCCCACAACGATAAGCTGTTTTTACTTAAATCGTTTAAAAGGGATGAGTATGTAACAGAAGATGAAATTGAACCCCATTTTTCTTTTACCTGAAATGCCACCCTTAACCGCTGACCACCCAGGTTCTCTCTGATTTTTCCGAATATCGTAGTATCAAAATATTCATAATAATCATACCCTATGCTGTATAAAAACCTTAGTTGCCTCCGGTTCGATTCCGAATATTTGAACAAATCATATTCTATAGACGGATAAATGTACGGATTGACATTAATATTGCTGAATGTGGATGACCATGCACCAACATTAAAGCCCGCCGACCAGTGTTCACTTATGCTTTTTACGAACAGAAAATTACCATGCTGCGAACGGTTAATGCTTCTGACTGTTGATGTTGTAGAATCGGAAGTGTTTATTTTAAATTTATATTCACTGTAACTATTACTCAGGTCTATATTTACCTTTATTTTCTCTGTAACTTTTGAAACATAAATTCCCGACCATATGCTTATTCTATTCCTGCTTTCCTCGCCATCTCCCCATCCACTCGCTTCAATATTAAAAACCCAGTTTTTCCATTTATCTTTTACTGCTTCGGGGTTTGAAGAAGTGTCGAACTTAATTGAAATATCCTTTGCCAAAGGACTTCTTGCAACATATTGTATCAATCCAATTTTTATTGTATTCGTAATACCTTTTCTGATTATGTCGTTGGTATAATCCTGCATTGTATTATACTTTAAAGTATCGTTTTTTCCTTTAAAATTCAACTGACCGATAAAGAACAAAGTATATTCCATTCCTCCGTTCCCACTTGTCTGACTTGTAACCAGGATATGAACCTGTGCTTTTTTCGGCTCTCTTACATAGTTTACAAAAGTAATTTCTTTTCTTATGAAATCCATATCGCAAGCACTGCAATCCATATAAATATTAATTGCATCTTTTCGCAAACTATCTTTTGTTGTTTCAGTTTGAGAAAAAGCCATATCAACCTGAGAAAAGAAAAGAAAAGTAAAGGCAGTAATATAATTAAGAATTCTTAACATTAATCTCTAAACAATTTTACTAATGAAAAGCAAATATAAAAAATGTTTGTGGTTTGTAGTTTGTCGTTACGCTTTTTACAAATGACAAATAACTTAATGTTGATTGACTAATATAAGCAGCAACTAACTGAAAACTAAAAACCGAAAACTTATTTTTTCAACGGCTGTGCATAAATCTGAATATCCTTACCAGTAATGGTTTTATTGCATAATATTATCAACCTTTCAACCACATTTCTTAGTTCTCGCACATTTCCGGTCCAGTTAATTTTCTGCAATTCGGCGACAGCATCATCGCTGAATTTCATCAGAGGTTTTCCCTGGGTTTCACATAATTCTTTAAGGAAATGGTTTGCCAGCAAAGGAATATCTTCCTTCCGCTGATTAAGAGAAGGGACATTAATGACAATTACGCTTATGCGGTGATATAAATCTTCCCTGAAATTTTTCTTCTCAATTTCCTCTTTTAAATTTTTATTTGTTGCTGCAATAACTCTCACATCAACCGTAATTTCTTTTTCTCCTCCCACTCTCATGATTTTATTTTCCTGCAATGCCCTTAAAACTTTTGACTGTGCTGAAAGGCTCATGTCGCCTATTTCATCAAGAAAGAGAGTGCCGTTATCTGCCTGTTCAAAATTTCCTTTTCTCTGTTTTATTGCCGAAGTAAAAGAACCTTTTTCATGACCGAATAACTCGCTTTCGATAAGTTCGGAAGGAATTGCGGCACAGTTAACTTCAACAAACTGACCGTTTGCCCTGTTGCTTTTTTCATGCAGCCATCGTGCAACCAGCTCTTTTCCTGTTCCGTTATCGCCGGTAATTAAAACCCTTGCATCAGTGGGAGCAACCTTATCAATCATTTCCAGAATTTTTGCAATAGCAGGCGATTTTCCAATTATTTCACCGGTCTGATAAACTTTTTTCTTCAAAACTCTTGTTTCCGAAATCAAGGTTGATTTGTCAAAAGCATTGCGTACAGTGATAAGCAAACGATTCAAATCTATCGGTTTTTGAATAAAATCATAAGCTCCTTTCTTTATTGACTCCACAGCGGTTTCTATATTTCCGTGTCCAGATATCATTATAACAGGTGTATCGGGGGAGATTTTAATAATATTTTCCAACGTTTCGATGCCATCCATTTTCTGCATTTTAATATCGCAAAGCACAACATCGTATTTTTCATTTTTTATTTTTTCAATGCCTTGCATCCCGCTTTCTGCATCGTCAACTTCGAATTTTTCGTATTCAAGTATTTCGCGAATAGAATTGCGGATACTTTTTTCATCATCAATTATTAATATCTTTTCCATGTTTATTAAGTTCGTATATTTTGTAAAGTTAAAAAGTTTTTAAAAATAAAATGCCACAGATTCACAGATTATAAAACTATTCTTTTTTTTATCAGTGAATCTGTGGCATTTTTTAAAACGGATTTGAAAATTCGGGATTATTAATAAAAGTATTATCTGTTAAGGTTTTTAAAAAAAATATCAAATCCTGTTTTTCCTGCGTTGTAAGCTGAGCACCGCCGTCATTTACTTTTTTCATCAACGGATGAACATATGGCGACCATACCAGTCCTTCACTGTAAAAATCAATTACCTGCTGTAAAGAAGTAAATCTACCATCGTGCATGTATGGTCCTGTTAATTCTATATTTCTCAAGGTCGTTGCTTTATATGCCCCTATATCTTTTGTATCAAAGGTAACATGGTATCTGTCTCTTGCGTCAGTATAAACAGTATCTTTAGCATTATTATAAAATAGATTTGTTGTAAATAAAATTGTTCCGTGGCAATGAAAACAATCACCTTTCTCTGTATTAAAAACCACATAGCCGTTCATTTCTGAAGGAGTAAGATTTTCTTCACCCCTTAGAAATCTATCGAATTTTGAATTTGCAGAAATCATTGTTCTTAAAAATTGTGCTATTGCTTTTCCTGCATTTTTAATTGTTATGATTTCCGAACCGAAAGCTTTTTTAAACAAAGAAGGATACATAGGAATATTTTGGAGCATTTCTTTAGCTATGTTGGTATCACTTAACATTTCGTGGGGAGCGGTAATTGCCATCCATGTTAAATCCTCAAGATTTCTTTTATTAAGAATAGGATTCTGCATATAAATGCCGCCATTCCATAAATATCCGCTACTGTTGAATACAAGATTTATAAACGGCAGCATCACATGTGGTGTTTTAATTCCGGTAACTCCATAACCATAACCTGTTCCGTTTTCAAACGAATTTGATTGAATATGACAGGTTGCGCACGACATCATTGAATCGGGGTGGTCTCTGCCTGCGAGCCGTCCTTCATAAAATAAATATCTTCCGAGTTTAATCCCCTCAACTGTCATAGGATTGTCGGCAGGAATATTCAATTGTGTCGGGAAAAATTTGGGTATTGTAATTATGTATGGTGTAGGGTTGTATTCTTCAAGAGGTTTTTCTTTTTTGCATGATTGAAAACCAAACCCGAGAATAAAAAATAAAAAAAGATATATTATTTTGAAATTCATCTCCTATATTTTAATTGTTTAATTGTCAAATTGCTTAATTGTTATTTTGCTGTTAGTCGTTTTTTTAACAATTCAACAATTAAACAATTAAGCAATTCATTTATCATTTAAGGTTATTACCGGTATCATAATTTCCTCCATTGATATTCCGCCATGCTGGAAAGTATTTTTGTAATAATTTACGTAATGATTATAATTGTTTGGATATGCAAAAAAATCATAACCTCTTGTAAAAACATAAGAAGAAGAAATATTGGTTTTGGGAAGATGGAGATCAAGCGGATTTCTTACTTCAAAAACTTCTTTTTTATTGTATTGCAAAGCTCTTCCCTGCTTGTACCTGAGGTTTGCGGTTGTATTCCTGTCGCCCAGAACCTTAACGGCATTATGTACAAAAACAGAGCCATGGTCGGTAGTGATCACAATATGCAGTTTTTTCCCGGAAAGTTGTTTGAGTATTTCCAGAAGCGGAGAATGTTCGAACCAAGATAAAGTAATAGAACGGTATGCCGATTCATCTTTTGCAAGTTCGCGTACAATTTCCATTTCAGTTCGTGCATGAGAAAGAGTATCAACAAAATTATACACCAATACATTAAGTTTATTATTCAGCAGGTTATTTATGTTTTCCGAAAATTTACTTCCTGCCGTATAATTCAGAATTTTATTATATGAATATTTTATTTCTTTTCCGGTAATTCTTTTAAGTTGTTCACCAAGCAATTCCGATTCAAAATTATTTTTAGTTCCTTCATCCTCGTCATTTACCCAATACTGAGGATATAAGTTTTCGATTTCAGAAGGCATAAGTCCGGCGAATAATGAATTCCTTGCATACTGAGTTACTGTAGGTATAATGCTGAAATAAAGCTGATCTTCGGTTACCCTGAAATTTTCTTCAATAACAGGCTGTAATATTTTCCACTGGTCATATCGAAGGTTATCAATCAAAATAAAAAAGACAGGATTATTTAACGAAAGTAGAGGAATTACTTTTTTTCTTATTAATGTCGGCGAAAGCACAGGTATGTCGGAAGTCTTGCCGTTTAGCCAATTCTGGTAATTCTTTTCATAAAATTTAGTAAAAAGATTGTTTGCCTCAAGCTTCTGCATTTTCAGAATTTCCACCATGCTTTCATCTTTTGAACTGTCGAACTCAAGTTCCCAGAAAATTAACTGTTTATATATATCTATCCATTCGTTATAGTTCAGATTCTCGTTAAGCCGCATTCCTATCTTTTGGAATTCCTGCTGATAAGCGGAATTGGTTTTTTCAACAATTAATCTTTTATTTTCAAGATTTTTCTTGATTGAAAGAAGTATTTGTTTCGGATTAACCGGTTTTATAAGGTAATCCGAAATTTTGGAACCTATTGCTTCCTCCATTATTGATTCTTCTTCACTTTTTGTAATCATCACAACAGGCAGGTTCGGGTGTAGGTTTTTTATTTTCACGAGCGTCTCTATGCCTGTTAATCCCGGCATGTTTTCGTCAAGAAAAATTATATCAAAATCATGTTTTTTAATGATTTCCATAACAGCATTACCGTTAGTGGCAGTATGCACTTCATAACCTTTTTCTTCCAAAAATAATATGTGCGGCTTCAGCAAATCAATTTCATCATCAGCCCATAATACAGTAACTTTTTCCATATGCAGATTTTACTTTTAACACTTTTATTTTTACACAACAATGATTGCGGGTGATAAAATTTGCCACAGATTCACAGATTATAAAACTAAATCTTTTTTAAAAAATTAATAAATTCTCACTAATGCTAACCATTAATTCTAAAGGACATATAGATGTATATTTTATCTGTGAATCTGTTGCTGTTTTATTCATATAAAATATTATACCTCTATTTTTATATTATGATAAACGAAAAAAAAGTATTAATATTGAAACGTTTTTAAAAAAATACAAAATTAATCAATTGTGCGTGGAATTATTAAAAATAAGAGAAAAATAATAAACGACCCTGTTTGCGGATTTATTAATATCACCGACGATATTATTTTTGACCTGATTGAACATCGCTATTTTCAACGGCTCAGAAGAATAAAACAGCTGGGGCTTACTTACCTTGTATATCCATGTGCACTGCATACAAGATTCAGTCATGCTATCGGAGCCATGCATCTAATGACACAGGCAATTGATGTCCTTCGTTCAAAAGGCCATAATATTTCTGACGAAGAATCGCTGGCTGTAAAAATAGCTATTTTACTTCACGATATCGGACATGGTCCCTTTTCGCATGCTTTGGAAAATACGATAATAAAAGGCATTACGCATGAAGATATTTCGGAAATATTAATGAATAAATTAAACAAGGAATATAGCGGCAAACTTGAACTTGCAATAAAAATATTTAAAAATAAGTATCACAAAAAATATTTACACCAGCTGGTTTCAAGCCAGCTCGACATGGACAGGCTGGATTATCTCAGAAGAGACAGCTTTTTTACAGGTGTTTCCGAAGGTGTTACCGGCACCGAAAGAATAATTAAAATGCTTAATGTAAAAAACAATGAACTTGCAGTTGATTATAAGGGAATTTATTCAATTGAAAATTTTATCATTGCACGCCGGCTTATGTATTGGCAGGTATATCTTCACAAAACAGTTATTTCTGCCGAATATATGGTATTAAAAATATTAAAAAGAGCCAAGGAACTTTCAAAAAAAGGAGATAAATTATTTACAACTCCGGTTTTTTCGGATTTTCTTTACAATGAAATAAACAAAAAATCATTTGAAGTAAACGATACAATAATTGAGAAATATACTGAACTCGACGATTATGATATTTTTTCATCAATAAAAGTATGGACCAAACATGATGATAAAATTTTATCAATGCTTTGCAAAAACCTCATAAATAGGGTGCTTTACAAAATAGAACTTCAAAATAATGTTTTTGATGAAAAATATTTCGTTCAGATAAAAAATAAAATAAAAAAATTCATTAAGGTTGACGACAGCCTTATTGATTATTTTGTTTTCTCTGATTATATTGAAAGTAATATTTATTCCCCGCAAAAAGATAAAATAAATATATTGTTAAAAAACGGCGATATACTTGATATAACCGAAGCATCAGACCAGCTGAATGTTGAAGTGTTATCGAAAATAATTAAGAAATATTTTATTTGTTATATAAATTTTCACTAAGTTTGCACCTTTAAAATTTTTAAAACTTGTTAATAAAAGATAATAAAAGTTTATTGAAATTACTTTATTTTATGATAACTTGCATGAAATTTTGGTTAAATCAATGTAGCAAACCGATAAAAAATTGATGAAATATACAGCAAAGAAGTTGGCGGAATTGTTAAACGGTACGATTGAAGGAAACCCTGATGTTGAAGTATCAAGTTTAACAAAAATCGAGGAAGGAAAAGCAGGCTCGATATCTTTTCTTGCAAATCCCAAGTATACCCATCACATATATTCAACAACGGCATCAATAGTAATTGTTAACAAAGATTTCGTTCCGGAAAAAGAAATCCCAATCACGCTAATCAGAGTTGATGATGCATATAAAAGTTTTGCTATTCTGCTTGACGTATATAATAAAAACAAATATAATAAGACCGGAATTGAACAACCCTCATATATTTCCAAAAATGCTTTTATTGAAGAGGATGTTTATATTGGAGCATTTGCTTACATCGGAAATAACGTAAAAATCGGAAAAAATGTAAAAATTTATCCAAATTCTTACATAGGCGACAATGTTCAGATTCAAAGCAATACGGTAATACTGGCAGGAGTAAAGATATACCCTGATTGCAAAATAGGAAAAAATTGTATCATACATGCCGGAGTGGTCATCGGTGCTGACGGATTTGGATTCTCGACCGGCGATGACAAAAACACAAAAATATACCAAATTGGAAACGTTATCATTGAAGATGATGTGGAAATAGGAGCTAATACCACAATTGACAGGGCAACTATAGGCTCAACCATAATACGTAAAGGCGTAAAACTCGACAATCTTATTCAAATAGCTCATAATGTTGAAATTGGTGAAAACACTTGCATAGCCGGACAATCAGGTATTGCCGGCTCAACAAAAATAGGTAAAAACTGCCAGATAGGCGGACAGGTAGGAATAATAGGACACTTAAACATTGCTGACAGAGTAAAAATTGCCGCCCAGTCTGGTATAGGTTCAAGCATTGAAGAAGAAGATGCAATAATTCAGGGCTCCCCTGCATTTGATATATGCAGTTATAAAAAGTCATATGTTTATTTCAGAAAACTCCCCGATATAGAAAAGCGCCTATCTGACATTGAAAAAGAAATAAGCGGCAAGAAGTAATCTTTCAATAAATTGAAACCTTATATTCATTTGTAGATTTTCCAATAGTTTCAACAACTATTAAGTTCTATAATAAGTTTGTAGTTTAAAATTGTTTGTGGTTTGTCGTTTAACAAAGATAATAGCAATTAAATCATTTGTCATTAGCAAAAAGAACAACTACAAACCACAAACTTTTTAAGTTTTAAATGCCAATAAATTATAATGTTTTTTTATTTGGCAAAATAAATTTGCTTTAAATGTATTTTTATTAATTTTGCAAGCCATATAATCAATTAATACTTAATAATGAGCGAAAAGCAAAAAACGATAAAAGAACCTATAACAATTTCAGGTGTTGGTTTGCATACCGGGGAGAATGTAACCATTACTTTTAAACCTGCTCCCGAAAACTACGGATACAGGTTTCAAAGAATGGATTTGGAAAACAAGCCTGTTGTTATTGCTGATATCGATAATGTTATAGATGTTTCCAGAGGAACAAGCATTGAACAAAACGGCGTAAGAATAAGTACAATTGAACATACTTTGGCTGCAATTTCAGGATTAGGTATTGATAACATCCATATTGAACTTGACCGCATAGAAATGCCTATAATGGAAGGAAGTTCAAAGTCATTTGTAAATGCTTTATTAAAAGCAGGTATAAAAGAACAAAATGCCGAAAAGGAATATTTTAATCTTACACAAAATATAAATTATACCGATCCTTCCAAAAAAGTTGAAATAACTGCAATACCAAGCGACAAATTCAGAATATCGGTTATGATTGATTATAATTCACCGATATTAGGCAGCCAGCATGCATCATTAAACAATCTTTCTGAATTTAAAGATGAAATTGCAAATTGCAGAACATTTAGTTTTCTTCATGAATTGGAATATTTGCTGAGTAATAATTTAATTAAAGGCGGTGATCTGAATAATGCTATTGTAATTGTCGATAAAGCTGTTACTGCTGATGAACTAAACCATTTAGCCAAATTATTCGGAAAAACAAAAATTGAAGTCAAAGGTGAAGGAATATTAAATAATGTGAAGCTATATAATAATAATGAACCGGCAAGACATAAACTTCTTGATATGATTGGCGATTTAGCCCTGATAGGCACACCTATTAAAGCACATATCATTGCAACACGCCCGGGACATGCATCCAATGTTGAGTTTGCAAAAAAAGTAAAACAACACATTAAAAAAGAAAAAGCAGCAAAAACTGAATATTGTTATAATCCTAATATTCCACCTCTATATGATATAAATAAAATAAAAGAAATCCTTCCGCACAGACATCATTTTTTATTAATTGATAAAATTCTTGAAATGAGCGATACTCATGTTGTGGGACTGAAAAATGTCACTATGAATGAAGCATTTTTTGCCGGTCATTTCCCGAACGAACCAGTAATGCCAGGAGTATTGCAAGTAGAAGCACTGGCACAAACCGGAGGAGTATTTTATTTAAGCAGAGTGTCTAATCCGGATGAATATTTAACTTACTTTTTAAGAATAGACAATGTAAAATTCAAACAGAGAGTTGTTCCCGGTGACACTTTAATTTTGAGAATGGAATTATTATCCCCACTCCGAAGAGGAATCTGTCACATGAAAGGAACTGCTTATGTTGGAAATAAAATAGTAACAGAGGGCGAATTGTTAGCTCAAATATTAAAAAAATAACAGAAAAGATGAATCAACCTTTTTCTTATGTTCACCCGCAGGCAAATGTTGCAGATAATGTTGTAATTGAACCTTTCGTTACAATAAATAAAAATGTTACAATTGGAGCCGGAACATGGATAGGCTCTAATGTTACAATTATGGAAGGAGCAAGAATCGGAAAAAATTGCAAAATATTTCCTGGTTCTGTTATATCCGCCATTCCTCAGGATTTGAAATTTAAAGGCGAAGATAGCGTTGCAATTATCGGCGATAACTGCACTATACGCGAATTTGTAACAATAAACAGAGCAACAAAAGCAAGTTATCAAACAGTTATCGGCAATAATAATCTTATAATGGCTTATGTCCACATTGCTCACGACTGTGTTTTGGGAGATAACTGTATACTTTCAAATGCCACAACTCTTGCCGGTCATATTGTTGTTGAGGATTGGGCAATCGTTGGCGGCATGGTTGCAATTCACCAGTTTGTAAGTATCGGAACACACTCTTTCATTTCAGGCGGTTCGCTTGTAAGAAAAGATGTTCCTCCATATACAAAAGCAGCAAGAGAACCATTGTCTTTTGTGGGAATAAATTCCATCGGACTAAGAAGAAGAGGGTTCAGCCCTGAAAAAATAAAAGAAATTCAGGACATCTACCGTCTGTTATACCTTAAAGGTTATAATACCTCACAAGCAATTTCCATTATTGAAGCTGAATTGCCCGCTACTCCCGAAAGAGATGAGATAATAGCTTTCATTAATAATTCAAAGAGGGGTATTATGAAAGGATACAACAGGAAAAATACCGATAAAGAATAAAAAAGTTTGTTGTTTAAAATATTTGTTGTTTGTAGTTAAAAAAAACAATAATCATTTGTCAATAATAAAAACTTCAGTTTTCAGTTTATTAGCAAGAAAGATAAAATTCCGAAACTTTAAACTTTAGACATTAAACTTTAAACTATTTTTCACCCAAAATATTTCTAAAAACATTTATATGAGAATTGCAGTTGTGGGAACAGGATACGTAGGATTGGTTACAGGCGCCTGTTTTGCCGATGTAGGTATCGATGTGGCATGCATTGATATTGATGAAAAGAAAATAAATAATCTAAAAAAAGGAATTCTACCTATTTATGAACCCGGGTTGAATGAAATTGTAAGTAAAAATATGGGCAAAGGCAGGCTGAAATTCTCTACAGATTTAAAATCTTTTATAAATGACATTGATGTAATTTTTATTGCCGTTGGAACTCCTCCAGATGAAGACGGAAGTGCGGATTTAAAACATGTTCTGAGTGTTGCTGCCGAAATCGGCAAAAACATGAACAAATATCTTGTAATAGTAACTAAAAGTACTGTTCCTGTCGGTACTGCAAAAAAAGTAAAAGAGGCAATCGGAAATGAATTAAAAAAACGCAATGTAAATTGCGAATTCGACATGGCGTCCAATCCTGAATTCCTGAAAGAAGGCGCCGCAATTGAAGATTTTATGAAACCCGACAGAATAGTTATAGGAGTCGGCTCTAAAAAAGCAGAAGAAATAATGTATCGTCTTTACAAGCCATTTGTTTTAAACGGACATCCTATTATTTTCATGGACATTGCTTCTGCTGAAATGACCAAATATGCAGCAAATTCAATGCTTGCAACAAGAATAAGTTTTATAAACGACATTGCAAATCTTTGCGAAATAACTGGCGCCGACATAAATATGGTAAGAAAAGGAATCGGAAGTGATTCGAGAATAGGAACTAAATTTATTTATCCCGGAATAGGTTACGGAGGCTCATGTTTTCCCAAAGATATTAAAGCGCTGATTAAAATTGCCGAAGAAAACAATTATAATTTGAAAGTTTTAAAAGCAGTTGAAGAAGTTAATGATGCGCAAAAATCAGTTTTATTCAACAAGTTCAAAAAATATTTCAATAATCAGATACAAGGAAAAAATATTGCATTGTGGGGATTATCCTTCAAGCCTCAAACCGACGATATGCGCGAAGCTCCTTCATTGGTATTAATTGAAAAATTACTGGATGCAGGTTGTAAAATTAAAGCATACGACCCCGTTGCCATGGAAGAAAGCAAACGCATGCTCGGAAATAAAATTGAATTCTGTTCAAACCAATATGAAGCATTAAAAAATGCAGATTGCTTGATGTTAGTTACCGAATGGACGGAGTTTAGATTTCCTGATTTCGAAGAAATAAAAAAACTTTTAAAAACACCGGTAATCTTTGACGGAAGAAACATATACGATAAAAACGAATTGAAAGAATTGGGACTTGACTATTTCTGTATCGGAATAAAAACAAAATAAAACAACAAAATGCCACTAAAACACCAAGTCACCAAATAACACCAAAAAATATAAATCATTAAAATATTTTGGTGGATTTTAGTGTTTTTGTATTTTGGTGGCAAAAAAATATTTTCAATTACATAAATTAAATAAACTTAAATCCGTAATAAATTATTTTAAATAATGAAAAAAATATTAGTAACCGGTGGTGCCGGTTTTCTCGGTTCACATCTTTGCGAAAAGCTTTTAAATGAAAACAACGAAGTTGTTTGTCTCGATAATTATTTTACCGGCGATAAAAGCAACATTGTTCGCCTATTGAAAAACCCTTATTTTGAACTTATCCGCCACGATGTTACAATGCCTTTTTTTATCGAAGTTGATGAAATTTACAATCTTGCTTGTCCCGCATCACCCATACATTATCAGTACAACGGAATTAAAACAGTTAAAACTTCGGTGATGGGAGCAATAAATATGCTCGGTCTGGCAAAAAGAATAAAGGCAAAAGTTTTACAGGCATCAACAAGTGAAGTTTACGGCGACCCCGAAGTGCATCCGCAAAAGGAAGAATACTGGGGACATGTTAATCCTATTGGTTTGAGAGCTTGTTATGACGAAGGTAAAAGATGCGCCGAAACTCTTTTCATGAATTACCACCATCAGAACAATGTTAAAATAAAAATTGGCAGAATTTTTAATACCTACGGACCACGCATGCATCCCTGCGACGGCAGAGTTGTTTCAAATTTTATCGTGCAGGCATTGAAAGGCGAAAAAATAACTATTTACGGCGACGGAAAACAAACAAGAAGCTTCAGCTATGTTGATGATTTGATTGTCGGATTGATAAAATTAATGAATACCAATGATTCATTTATAGGACCTGTAAACCTTGGGAATCCGAATGAATTCACGATAATCGAACTTGCAGAAAAAGTCCTGAAACTTACAAAATCAAAATCAAAATTAATTTTCTCAAAATTGCCTGATGATGACCCCATGCAACGAAAACCCGATATCTCACTTGCAAAGAAAGTTTTGAAATGGGAACCTAAAATTCAACTCGATGAAGGACTGGTGAAAACTATTGAGTATTTTAAAAAGAAAATCAGTAAATAATTCCTGACAAATTTTATTTATGAGAACAAATTTTATAAAAAGTAAAATTATTACTTTAATAATATTTCTCTTCATTACTGTTATTGCCATATCACAGGAACAAAATCAGACAACTGATCCAAAGCAGGAATTACAGGCATTGCAGACAAAAATAAATGACCTCCAGCATGAATTCGATATTTTAAAAAAAGGAATGGACGATATTCTCTGGTACGAAAAAGTTGGAGATTATGCTTTTATTGATAAAGTTTACATTACCGGCCCCCCAAGGACAAATGTTAAAAACCCAACCGCCATGGGAGCAACAAACCCATTAAAATTTTATGCATATATATTTATTCCGAAAGGCATTGATCTGAGCAAAAAGTATCCTTTGATTGTTTTACCTCATGGCGGAGTTCATGCCGATTTTACAACTTATCATACTCACATTATCAGGGAACTTTTGTATCAAAATTATATTGTTATAGCTCCCGAATACAGAGGTAGCACGGGTTATGGAAAATCTTTCTTTCAGAATATTGATTACGGCGGACGTGAAAATGAAGACATAAAAGCAAGCCGCGATTACATGGTGCAGAATTATGAATTTATTGATAAAGACAGAATCGGCATTGTTGGATGGAGCCACGGCGGTATGATGGCACTTATGAATATTTTCAATTACCCTGATGATTACAAAGTTTGCTTTGCCGGAGTCCCTGTCAGCGACCTTGTTGCGCGCATGGGTTATTATACAGATGATTACCGCGGGGAATTTTCTGCTGATTATCATCTCGGAAAAACCGCTAACGAAAACATTGAAGAATACAGAAAGCGTTCACCTGCCTGGAATGCCGAAAAGCTTAAAACTCCTCTTTTAATTCATACTAATACAAATGATGATGATGTTAATGTTCTGGAAGTCGAACATCTTATTCAGGCACTGAAAGCTGAAGGTAAAAAATTCGAATACGAAATTTTTAAAGATGTTGAAGGTGGACATTCTTTTGATCGTATAGACACAAAAATTGCAAAAGAAATAAGGGTGAAAATTTATGCCTTTTTAGCAAAATACCTCGAACCCCCGGTTCAGATTAAAACTGTTGATGATATCAATAAAGCTGCATACAGACCAAAATAGTAATTTAGGAATTTGGGATTTGAGATTTAGGATTTAATAAAATAAAAAAAAATTAATAATGCGATAATTTATTTTTACAATTAACTATTAACAATTAACCTTTAAATAATTTTTTTATAATGCTTAATATATTAATCACCGGGGCAAAAGGACAACTTGGTTACGAAATAACAGAACTTTCAAAGAGATATAACGGCTTTTCATTTATTTTTACCGACATTGAAGAGCTTGACATTACTGATTTTAATGCAACAGATAATTTTTTAAAAATACACAAGTTCGATTTTATTGTAAATTGCGCAGGCTACACTGCAGTGGATAAAGCCGAAGAGGAAACCGAATCCGCAAAATTGCTCAATACGATTGCTCCTTCATTTCTCGCTGAACTCTGTGAAAGAAACAATATTAAATTAATTCATATTTCAACCGATTATGTTTTTGACGGCACCGGCACCAAACCATATACCGAAGAAGACATAACCAATCCCGTTTCGGTTTACGGCAAGACAAAACTTGATGGTGAAAATGAAATAATAAGTAAAACAAAAAATGCAATAATAATACGGACATCATGGCTTTATTCAACCGTTGGCAATAATTTCATGAAAACAATGATTCGTCTCGGTAAAGAAAAAGATGAAATAAATGTCGTTTCCGACCAAATAGGAACACCAACATACGCAGGCGATCTGGCAAAGGCAGTTTTGGAAATTATTAAAAAAACAAAAGATAAAAATTTCGAAAAAGTTGAAATTTACAATTATTCAAATGAAGGTGTTGCAAGATGGTACGACTTTGCTGTTGAAATATTCAGCCTTGCAAAAATAAAATGCAGTGTTAATCCCATTAAAACGGAAGATTATCCGACAGCAGCAAAACGCCCGCTTTACAGCGTTTTCGACAAATCAAAAATTAAAAAGGATTTCAACATAGTTATCCCTTATTGGAAAGAAAGTTTAAAAACGGCAGTTAAAAAATATTTGAAATAAATTTAAAATCGTAGCCTACTATTTTTATCGTGATTTAAAAAAGAAAAAATATAAAAACCAAAAATATTCGTAGCCCACGATTTTAATCGTGGGAAAAAGAAAAATCAAAAATAACCTATAACCGTTTTAACGGTTTTTTAAAAAATAAAAAAAATGAGTCATACATATCATAAGTTGTGGTATCATTTTATTTTTTCAACAAAAGATAAATCAAATCTTATAAAAGAAGGTTTTGAAAAAAAAGTTTATGATTTTATTAAAAATTCAATTAAAGAATATGGTGGTTTTACTGCAATTATAAATGGAACCCCAAACCATATTCATATATTATTTTATGTGAATCCTAATAAATCTATTTCAGATATTGTAAAAACCATTAAAGGCAGTACCTCTCACTGGATAAATCAGCAAAACTTTTTGAACGAAAAATTTGCATGGCAGGTAGGGTATTCAATTTTTACTGTGATTGAATCTCAGGTTAACAAAGTATTTAATTATATTAAAACTCAAAAAGAACATCATAAAAAACTGACTTTTCAGCAGGAATTAGAGATTTTTTTTAAATTGCATAAAATTAATTTCGAAAATAAAAACCTCTGAAGAGGTTCACTTATTTGTTGATATTAATAACCCCATGACTAAAGTCATGGGCTACGAAAAAATTTAGTAATTTAAATGTAACCAGTAATTTCAATTGTTAATTAAAAAAATTAAACACTCATAGCCCACTATTTCAATCGTGAGCGCAAAGAAAAAGAATAATTTATAACCGTTTTAACGGTTTATCAAATTAATAAAATATGGAGCAATATATTATCGATAAAGCACAAACATGGTTAAAAGGTAATTTTGACGAAGAAACAAAAAAGCAGATTGAATTTTTATTAAAAAATAATCCGTCTGAATTAATTGATTCTTTTTATACCGATCTTGAATTCGGAACCGGCGGATTGCGCGGAATAATGGGTGTTGGCACAAACCGCATGAATATTTATACTGTCGGAATGGCAACCCAGGGGCTAGCAAATTATTTAAAATCTGTTTATCCAAATACTGAGATAAAAGTTGCAATAGCATTCGATAGCAGGAATAACAGCAAAATTTTCGCACAAATATCCGCTGATATTTTTTCGGCAAACAATTTTAAAGTTTATTTATTCGACTCATTGCGACCCACTCCTGTTCTCTCATTTACAATCCGGCATTTTAAATGCCAGAGCGGAATTGTTATTACTGCATCTCACAATCCTAAAGAATACAACGGATATAAAGCATACTGGTCAGATGGCGGACAACTTATAAATCCCCACGACAAAAATGTTATTGCCGAAGTTCAGAAAATAAAATCAATAGCCGATGTTAAGTTTGAAAAGAAACCCGAAAACGTAACAATTATCGGTGAAGAGATTGATAATATTTATCTGAATGAAGTAAAAAAACTTTCCCTTCATCCCGAATCAGTTGAAAAATGCAATGATTTAAAAATTGTTTACACTCCGCTTCACGGCGCCGGTGTTAATCTGGTTCCCGAATGTCTGAAGAGATTTGGCTTTAAAAATATTATCACTATTCCCAAGCAAATGCTTAGTGATGGCAATTTC
>JAQUPB010000033.1 GCA_029004185.1 Bacteroidales bacterium
AACCCTTGCCTCACAAGTCGGTTGAAGGAATCAAATTCATTGATAAGGTTATTGAAATTGACCAGTCGCCTATAGGAAGAACGCCACGTTCAAATCCTGCAACATATACGAAAGTTTTTGATGACATAAGGAAACTATTTACCGAACTTCCCGAATCAAAAATAAGAGGTTATCTGCCCGGAAGGTTTTCATTTAATGTAAAAGGAGGAAGATGTGAAGTTTGCCAGGGAGCCGGAATGAAAACAATAGAAATGAACTTTCTGCCCGATGTTTATGTAAATTGTGAAGCATGCCAGGGTAAACGGTATAACCGTGAAACGCTTGAAGTACGATACAAAGGAAAATCCATAAACGACATCCTGAATTTAAACATTGAACAGGCAGTTGGTTTTTTTGAAAACATACCATCAATTATTCAAAAAATAAAAACTCTTAAAGAAGTAGGTTTGGGCTATATCACGCTCGGTCAGCAATCAACAACCCTGTCGGGCGGTGAAGCCCAGCGAGTTAAACTTGCCGCTGAACTTTCAAAAAAAGATACCGGAAAAACACTTTATATACTTGATGAACCGACGACAGGGCTGCATTTTGATGACATAAGGATTTTGCTTGATGTTTTAAATCGCCTGGTTGACAAAGGAAATACAGTAATTATTATTGAGCATAACATGGAAATCATAAAGTCAAGCGACCATATTATTGACCTTGGCATGGAAGGCGGAGAAAGAGGCGGGTATGTCGTTTGCGAAGGTTCTCCCGAGGAAGTTGCGGAAAACGAAAAAAGCTATACTGCACAATTCCTGAAAAGAGAATTGGGTGCGTAGGGCATAGAGCAGAGGGCGGAAAGGAAAACAAGCACTTAAAATTATTTCGAGTACTTAAAATTGTTAAAGACTTTTCTGTGCAATAATAATTTATTTCCATTCAACTCAAAGTAATTCCAGAATTATCGAAAATGAAAGTCGTTAAATTAAAACGGGAACTTTTAAAAAATTATATGTCAAAAAATATAATAGCTTTAAATTAAAATATTCAAATATTTTTTTTGTATATTTGAAAATGCTTATCTGCAATAACTTATATGAGTTTAAAAGATGAAAAAGATATTTATTTTTTTAATTTTTTGCTATACAGTAACAACAATTTATTCACAAAATCCCACATATCAGCAAAAACTTTATTACAGTTGTAAAGTTTGGGGATTTGTAAAATATTTTCATTCTAAAGTTTCAAATTGTGAAGTAAATTGGGATAGCATCTTGGTTGGCAATTTGCCTTTAATAAAAAATGCAGTTACAAAAGATGATTTTAATAACGCACTTGACACAATGTTGAATGCTGCCGGACCAATGGATATTGCCCTTACTCCGCTTCCCGATACTTTGCCTCCTGAACTAAAAAGAAACAGGAATTTCGGATGGATAAATGACTCTATTTTTCGCCCCAATGTAAAAACATTACTTGATACAATAAAAAATAATTTCAGGCCTCATCCAATATGCTGGATAAATGACGGTAGCCAAACAAGCGCTTTAGAATTTCCTTTTGACAATCCGATAATAAACAGCAACATTTATACAAATTATCCTGATGAATATACAAGGTTGATGGCTATTTTTAGATATTGGAATATAGTTAATTATTTCAATCCTTATAATTATGTTTTGGATATTCCATGGGACAGCACTTTATACAACAATGTACTGTTGATTGCAGAAGCTTCCGATTATATAAGTTTTTATAAATCTTTAAAAATATTTTCGGCAAATTTAAATGATGCACATACAGAATTACTCACTTACAGTACTGAATATAAATTCCCTGCTACTTATTATGTGCCATGGATGACTTTACGATATATTCAGAACAACTATGTTGTTGTGCACTCACATGTTCCAGGTATTTCTAAGGGCGATGTTATTGTTTCTGTTAATGACAAGACACCGGCTCAATGGGAAGACAGTTTGCGTCCATACATTTCTGCTGGAAATATTTCTATATTCAGAAAATTTATGAGCAAATATATAATATCGGGCAGCTACAATTCTCAAATCAAAATTGTAATAAAAGATAGTTTAAATAATAATCAAACTATAAATACTTCTACAATATACCAGGATGAAGCTTTTTCTCCTAATGATACATTAAAATCGGTTAATTGGAAAAAGTGGAGTTGCAATGTTGGTTTTGTTAATATGGGTAATTTGCTAAAAGGATATGTTAACATCATGTATGATGAGCTTAAAAACACAAATGCTATTATATTTGATTTAAGAAACTTTCCTAATGGCACGGCTTGGTCATTAATAAATCTATTTTATCCAGATAGTATGTGTTTTGTAAAATATGCTTTTATTGATACTGCATATCCGGGTACTTGTTACTGGTATTATTATTCACTTGGAATAAAAGGAAATCCATCATATTATAAAGGGCATGTAATTATTTTGTGTAACGAAGAAACAATAAGTCAGGCGGAATTTACCTGTGTGGTATTAAAAGCAATACCAAATGCAACGATTGTAGGAAGCCAAACACAAGGTGCAGATGGTGGTATTTCATACATTAAATTAAGTATTGATATTCAAACCGGATTTACAGCTTCAGGTATTTATTACCCAAACGGCGACAGCACTCAGCGAATAGGAATTGTTCCTGACAGTGTTGTTTATCCTACTATTGAAGGCATCAGACATGGAAGAGATGAAGTGCTGGAAAAAGCTTTGGAAATTGCAAACTGCATTTCGTCAGTTTCTGAAAAAAGTCAAAAAAGTGATTTTAACATTTACCCAAACCCTTCAAACGATAAAATAACAATAGAACTCCCGCAAACCTCAAAGCAAAGTACAATAACAATTAATAATGTAAATGGGCAGGAAATTTTCAAACAACAAACGACAAACAACAAACTGTTTATGGATGTGAGTAAGTTGCCGGGCGGAATATATTTTGTAAAAGTTGTAAACGAAAACGGAGTGAGTGTTGGAAAGTTTGTAAAGGAGTGAGAAAGCAATCAGTATTCGGTAAAAAACATTTTCCTGCCAAAAGTTTCACAAATAAGTTACCAATAGTAACCAAATTCTTTATATTCCCATTTGCATTTCGCGCCAAATTTTGATACTTTTGCATTACTAAATTAATGTTGGGTTATGGTAAAATTTGATGGTGAAGAAAAAATCAGGGATGCTTTTATACACAGAAGTTGGAGCGAGCAAAAAAGCAATGATTCGTGGCAGATTTTTAAAATGGTTGCCGAGTTTGTTCAGGGCTTTGAAAAACTTGCTGCCATTGGTCCTTGTGTTACGGTTTTTGGCTCTGCCCGAACTGATCCGAAGCACAAGTATTATAAGCTGGCAGAAGAGATAGCTTTCAAATTAACAAAACATGGATATGGTATAATCACAGGCGGCGGTCCCGGAATCATGGAAGCGGCAAACAAAGGAGCTAAGGCGGCAGGAGGAAAATCCGTGGGGTTGAATATTGACCTGCCGTTTGAGCAAAATCCCAATAAATATATAGATTCTGATAAGCTTGTTTCTTTTCACTATTTCTTCATAAGAAAAGTGATGTTCATGAAATATTCACAGGGTTTTATTGCATTGCCGGGAGGATTCGGAACCCTTGATGAGATTTTCGAAGCTATTACTCTTATTCAAACAAATAAAATAGCCCGGTTCCCGATAATACTTGTTGTTAAGGAATTCTGGCATGACCATTCAAAATGGCTCAAAAACATAGTGTATCTGAAAGAAAAGAATGTAACTAAAAACGATTTGGATTTATTTACTATTGTGGATACTCCGGATGAAGCAATAAAACTGATTAACAAGTTTTATAACAAGTATATGCTAAAACCGAACTTTTAATTTTTAAACACTAACTTATTTGTAACTATACATATAATAATAGCGTATAAAATAACTGATAATTTAATATTTTGCAAAATGGCAAAAAATCTTTTTTTCAATAAAAAATACTTACTGCTGCTGTTTTTTATTACGATAATAAAGTATTCTTTTGCTCAGGACAGCGAAAAAGATACTATAGTTAAAGAAGCAGATGATTATGACATATATGAATTGCCTTCCGTAGGATTCGGACCATATATTGCCTCTTTTTACGGTGATTTGGGCGAAAAAAAACACGGTGTTAATGTTAATGCAAATTTCCGCAAGGGAATAAACCTCTTTGTTGAAAAAAGATTCGACCTTGTTGGCATTGCCTTTAACATAATCAGCGGCAGATTGGGAGACAGCGAACAAAGGATAGGCGGAAGAAATCTGAATTTCAGGTCAAATATATTCGGAATGAATGCAAATGCATATTTCCATTTTGATAACGGTAAAATAATTAATAAAAGTTCGAAATTTGCACCCTTTGTTTTTGCAGGGTTTGGTTTTCTCACTTTTAACCCATATGGCGATCTTAAAGATGGAAGCGGAAAGCCATATTATTATTGGCAGGATGGTTCAATAAGAGATGTGAAATATGATGAAAACAATCCTCAGATTGGAAATGTAATAAAAAGAGATTACAAATTCGAAACCGAATTAGACAGTGCAAATTCATTCAGTAAAGCTTGTTTGACTTTGCAATTAGGGTGGGGATTAAAATACAAACTTTCGGATAAACTTGAAGTTAACTTTACAATGGCTTATTACCGTGGAAGTAGTGATTATATTGATGGTTTTGCAGCAGGTGATCATAAAGACGGATTTATGTTTTCGGGTATTTCATTACAATATAACTTGAGTGGAAGGTCAATAAGAGAAATTGAAGATAAATATTATGCAAATGTTGATATTGCAGGTTTAGACCAGACTGACAGCGACGGAGACGGCATTAAAGATACAAAGGATATGTGCCCCGAAACACCGGCCGGTGTTAGTGTTGACGCAAAAGGATGCCCTGTTGACCAGGATGATGATGGCGTTCCCGATTATTTAGATCAGGAACCGAATACGGCAAAAGGAGTTCTGGTTAATGAAAATGGAGTTACACTCACAGACGAACTTCTGTATCAGATGCATTTAAGAGATTCCTTGATTTCAAGCGGAAGATATAATATTGACAATACTCAAAATGATGTGCTTGTACTTTATCCGACAGGCACAGGAGAAAATGTTACTACTTATTCCTTTAACAAAAAGCCTCCTCCTCCTCAAGAAAATGATTATGGTGACGATGTTTTTGAACTTAAATCAAAATATATTGTTTTAAAAAATGAAATCAGGGAAAATACCGAAGGGATCATACGTCAGAAAGCTCCTGTGGTAACAGAAATTTCGGGTTCTCAAAAAGGAATAATATACAGAGTTCAGATATGTTCTTCTTCTTATAAAGTTAGTCGAAGTTATTTCCTTTTCAACTATAACATTCTCGATGAAGTTTTCATCAGCTTCCAGCAGGATAAATTCAAATATGCTATAGGCTCATTCGAAACATATGAAGAAGCGAAAAAATTTAATGAAGAATTTAAAAGAAAGATTGACTTCGGCTCATTTGTTACTCCATATAAAGACGGCGTAAGAATTACAGTAGGTGAAGCATTTAAGGAATTAGGGAAATAAAATTATTTTTAATATACATAAAGCAGCAATAACAGAATATTGCTGCTTTTTTTATTCCCCGGAGTTTTTAAAATATAAACTTTTATATAAATTTGCACGAATTTTGAATTCATAGTAAAATAAATAATTTGTTATTAATTATTAATTACTAATTTTGGAGGCTTTAAAAATGAAAAAAATATTTTTAATATCAGCGCTGGTGGTTTTTTCAACCATGTCAACTTTCAGCCAGAAGTTTGCTTATGTTGACACAAAGTACATTCTGGAAAATATGCCTGAATACAATGCAGCACAAGCTCAGATAGACCAGATATCTATCGACTGGCAAAAAGAAATTGAAGCAAAATTTGCAGAAATAGACAAGCTTTATAAAGCTTTTCAGGCAGAACAGGTTTTGTTGCCCGAAGAAATTAAAAAGTCACGCCAGGAAGAAATCATTAAAAAGGAAAAAGAAGCTAAAGACCTGCAAAAGCAAAGATTCGGAAATAACGGTGATTTGTTTAAAAAACGGCAGGAACTCATCAAACCCATACAGGATAAAGTTTACAATGCAATAAATGAAATTGCAACAACCGGAAACTATATGATTATTTTTGATAAATCGGGCGATCTGATAATGTTATATTCAAATCCGCGACTCGATTTAAGCGACCAGGTTCTTGAAAAATTCGGATACAAACCCGGTACTTTCAATACTAATAAAGACAAAGATGTAAATAAACCGAAAAAATAATTATTAATAACTTTAAAAAAAATAAAATGAGAAAACTAATTGCAGCCTGTATTTTGATATTGTTATTTTCTGTTGTTAACTTATCGGCACAAACAAAGCAAAAAATCGGTCATATCAATTCCGAAGAATTATTACAGGCTATGCCGCAAAGAGATTCTGTTAAAGCAAAAATCGAAGCTCTTGCAAAAACCCTTGACACTCAGTTGAAAGCCATGGAAGCAGAATTGCAGACAAAGTATACGGAATACATGAGCAAAGAAAAAGAATATACCGACCTGATTAAACAAACAAAACAAAAAGAGCTAAGTGAACTCCAAACAAGGATTCAGGAATTCCAGCAAAATGCACAGGATGAACTCCAGAAAAAACAAAATGAATTCTTATCACCTATTATTGATAAAGCTAAAAAAGCAATAGAAGATGTTGCCAAAGAAAACGGATATACTTATATTTTCGATTCAAGCCAATCAGTTGGTTCAGTTCTGTATTCCGATAAAGGCGATGATATTCTGGTTCTGGTGAAGAAAAAACTCGGACTTATAAAATAAAATATGTTTGTGGTTTAAAAAGTTTGTAGTTTGTTGTTAGAAAAAACAACTACAAACGACAAACTACAAACCCTTTTAACATTCATTCATCAGGGTCATTCGCTGAAATAAAAACATCAGTAATTACAGGCATTACAGAAGATCTTTCAATATTAAATTACCCCGAACTTGAATAAAACAATCAAATTTGGGGTTTTGTTATACATTATTTCCATAATAATCTTTGCGTTCTTGGCGATATCTCTGCGTGCTTTGCGTGAAATTTTAATTTGTTTCACGCAAAGATCGCTAAGACCAAACGCAATCCCGATAGCTATCGGGACGCAAAGAAAATTTAATTTAATACTTGGTGCTTTTTTGAATTTGCAGTTTTTTTTAGCTAACCACCCTGTGGTTTGTTGTTAAACAAAACAACAACAAACTACAAACATTTTAACCTTTTATTTATCATACCAGCTTGCATACATTGCGTAGTTTTTTGCAATGCGCTCAATTTGTCCTTCCAGTAATTCCTTGCTTATAGGTTTAACTTTTTTGGCGGGTATTCCTGCATAAACGCTTCCCGATTCTACGATTGTATTTTCCAGAACAACAGAACCGGCAGCAATAACGCAATTACTTTCCACCACTGCTCCATCCATTATTATTGCTCCCATACCTATAAGAACATTGTCATTGATTGTACAGCCATGAATTACCGCATTATGGGCAATTGTTACGTTGTTTCCTATATTTACAGGTGCTCTCTTGTATGTGCAGTGAATTATTGCTCCATCCTGAACATTTACGTTATTTCCTATTTTTATGTAATGCACATCACCTCTGACAACCGCATTGAACCAGACACTGCAATTGTCGCCAATTTCAACTTCCCCTGTCAGCGTGGCATTGTCAGCTAAAAAGCAGCTTTTACCAACTTTTGGTGTTATTCCTTTTACCGGTTTTATTAGTGCCATTATGTTTTTTTATGAAACAAAATTACCTAAAATTTTGATAATATTAATTTTATTGTTATTTTTGCGCCATATTAAGGCAAAGGTATAAAATGAGGGGACGGAAAGTCCCCTCTTGTTTTAAGCAAAATTTTATGTTCAGCACCGAAAATGTTAAAAATATTGTTGAAGAAAAAATAAAAGAAAGCGATAAATTCATTGTGGATATTAAGATTTTATCAAACAATAAAATCCTGATTTCACTTGACAGCGATGAAAACATTACAATAGGGGAGTGTGCCGAAATAAGCAGGTTCATTGAAGCAAAACTTAACAGGGACAATGAAGATTTTGAACTTGAGGTTTCATCGCCGGGGTTAAACCATCCGTTTAAAGTCTTCAGGCAGTATCTGAAAAATATAAATAAAGATGTCAGTGTTATCGGTTATGACGGAATTAAAAGAACAGGGAAATTGTTAAAAGCTGACGAAAACGGCATTGAGATTGAAGTCGTAAAAAATCAAACCAAAAATAAAATTAATACCGAAATTCAAAACATACCATATAAACTCATTAAAGAAACGAAATCATTTATAAAATTTTAAAAACATAACAAAATGGAAAATCTGAATTTAGTTGAATCATTTGCGGAATTTAAAGATATTAAAAACATCGACCGCGTCACAATGATGCGTATTCTGGAAGATACTCTGAAAAACATGATTCAAAAGAAATACGGTTCAACCGACA
Source organism: Bacteroidales bacterium (assembly GCA_029004185.1). Lineage (GTDB taxonomy): Bacteria > Bacteroidota > Bacteroidia > Bacteroidales > JAHJDW01 > JAQUPB01. Next base: position 8,534 of record JAQUPB010000033.1, read on the forward strand.
ATTTCGATATCGTTGTAAATATTGATAAAGGCGACCTCGAAGTGTGGCGTACAAGAACAATTGTTGATGATAATGCAGTGCAGGATCCGAATCTGGAAATTGCTTATTCCGATGCAATAAAAGTTGAGCCCGATTTTGAAGTAGGCGAAGAATTTTCTGAAGTAATTGACATGAACCAGTTCGGAAGAAGAGCTATTCTTTCATTACGCCAGCATCTTGCTTCAAGGGTTCTCGAGCTCGAAAAGGATGCTATTTATAAAAAATATAAGGACAGAGTCGGGGAAATTATTACAGGTGAAGTTTATCAGGTTTGGAAAAAAGAAATTATGATTATTGATGATGAGGGAAATGAACTTATACTTCCCAAATCGGAACAAATACCTACTGATTTTTACCGTAAAGGAGATACAATAAGAGCGGTTGTTTTAAAAGTAGATATGAAAAACAACAGCCCCCAGATTATTCTTTCACGTACATCTTCTGTTTTTCTTGAAAGATTATTTGAAGCGGAAGTTCCTGAAGTATTCGATGGTTTGATAACAATCAAAAAAATAGTAAGAGTGCCCGGCGAAAGAGCAAAGGTAGCAGTGGAATCGTACGACGACAGAATTGACCCTGTGGGTGCATGCGTTGGAATGAAGGGTTCAAGAATTCACGGAATTGTGCGCGAATTACGCAACGAAAATATAGACGTGATTAATTTTACAAACAACTTAACATTGTTCATCACAAGAGCGTTAAGTCCTGCAAAAATCATTTCGGTAAAAATTGATGAAGAAAATAAAAAAGCTGAAGTTTTCTTAAAGCCCGATCAGGTATCGCTTGCTATTGGCAAAGGAGGATTTAATATAAAACTGGCAGGAAAACTTACAGGCTACGAAATTGATGTTTACAGGGATTCCGAGCCCGATGTTGAAGATGTTGACCTCAACGAATTCAGTGATGAAATTGATGAATGGATAATTGATGAATTGAAAGCCATAGGTTGTGACACTGCAAAAAGTGTTCTCGAAATGAGCGTGGATGACCTTGTAAAACGTACCGACCTTGAAGAAGGAACTATCAAGGAAGTTGTTAAAATTTTAAAAGAAGAATTCGAATAGTTGAATAAACTTTTAATAAAAATAAAAGTAATACCTTTGTACAATTATTATTTGATGCTGAATTGCAGTGATAATATAAATTTAAAGAACAAGTAACAATAAATTTAATATGACCGAAGAAAGTACACAAGTCAGACGGCTTGGTAAAGTTGCAAGAGAGTTGAACATCGGAATGCACACTATTGTTGATTTTCTCACCAAAAAGGGGCATAAGGTTGATAACAATCCCAATGCAAAAATTGATGAAAAAATTTATGATATTCTGCTTGCGGAATTTCAATCTGAAAAATCCGTTAAGGAAAAGTCAAAACTTATATCTATTGGCACTGCAAAAAAGGAAACCATTACCATTGATGACAACAAAGTTAAAGAGCCGTCTGTAAGCAATGAAACCGAAACAAAAGATTATCTTATAAAATCAAACCAGCAAACTTCCGCAAAAGAAGAAAGCAAAACAGAAACCGTAACAAAAGCAAAAGAAAAAAAGGAAAAGCCGAAAGAAGTTTCCGGACCTGATACAAAAACTGACGAAATAAATATAAAAATTGTCGGAAAAGTTGAATTAAAGAAAGAAAAAGAAAAGCAAAAAGAAAAAAAAGAAACAAAAGAAAAAGAAAAAAAATCAGGCAGAAAGAAAAAAGGTGAAAAAGAAACCCCGGTTGAGGAAACCGCGCAAGCTCCCGAAGCCGCAGCAGAAATCGAAGATAAGGTAACAGTAACAGCAACTTCAGCTGAGGTTGAAACAGAGGTAACAGAATTAGAAGAAAAAGAAGATATATTTTATAAAACCGAATTTAAAAAACTTGAAGGACCTACAATACTTGGAAAAATTGACCTGCCCCCTGAAAAAACCGAAGAACAAAAGAAAGCCGCAGCTTCATCTCCTGGAGGCGCTTTTGACCCTTCAAAAAGGAAAAAAAGAAAAAGGATAAAAAAAGAATGGAAGAAGAAAGAAGTTGATGTATCGGGAACACAGGAGCGACGAGATAAACATCATAAGGAAGGCACTCATCATTATAAAGACAAGAGAAAAAAACAAATAGTAAGAGTTGAACCAACAGCAGAGGAAATTCAGAAGCAGATAAAAGAAACTCTTGCAAAATTAAGCGGCACCGGAAAATCAAAAGCTTCAAAATACAGAAGAATAAAACGTGAAGAAGTAAGCCAGAAAAATATTGAAGAACAGGAAAAACAGGAAATAGAAAAGAAAACGATTAAAGTTACCGAATTTGTGACTGCCAACGAACTGGCAACAATGATGAATGTTCCCGTTACCGAAATTATTTCCAATTGCATGCATTTGGGAATGTTCGTTTCAATAAATCAGCGGCTTGATGCTGAAACACTGACAATAGTTGCCGAAGAATTTGGTTACAAAGTTGAGTTTGTGAGCGTGGAAGTTCAGGAATCAATAAAAACGGAAGAAGACAAAGAGGAAGATTTAGTATCAAGAGCGCCGATTGTAACGGTTATGGGACATGTTGACCACGGCAAAACATCATTGCTCGACTATATCAGAAAAGCAAATGTTATTGCGGGTGAAGCAGGCGGTATAACTCAGCACATAGGTGCGTATGAAGTAACCCTCGAAAACGGCAAGAAAATAACATTTCTCGATACTCCAGGTCACGAAGCTTTTACGGCAATGCGCGCGAGAGGCGCAAAAGTTACCGATGTCGTTATCCTTGTTGTCGCTGCCGATGACAGCGTAATGCCTCAGACAATCGAAGCTATTAATCATGCGCAGGCAGCAAATGTTCCTATTGTTATCGCAATAAATAAAATTGATAAACCCAACGCAAACATTGACAAAATAAAACAGGAACTTTCAAATGTAAATATTCTTGTTGAAGACTGGGGAGGAAAGTACCAGTTTCAGGAAATTTCTGCAAAAAAAGGAACCAACATTGATTCATTGCTTGTAAAAGTGCTTCTCGAAGCCGAAATGCTCGATTTAAAAGCAAATCCTAAAAAGATGGCTGTAGGTACGATTATCGAATCAACACTTGATAAAGGAAGAGGTTATGTTGCAACAATACTTGTCGATTCGGGAACTCTTAAAATAGGAGACATAGTTTTAGCAGGTTATCACTTTGGCAGGGTTAAAGCGATGTTCAATGAAAGAAATCAGAGAGTTGAAACGGCAGGTCCTTCGACGCCTGTGCTGATTCTGGGTCTTGACGGCGCACCTCAGGCAGGAGATAGATTCAACGTTATGGAAGATGAAAAAGAAACGAAAAACATTGCTTATAAACGTCTGCAGCTGCAAAGGGAACAGGGCATAAGAACACAGAAACATATTACTCTTGATGAAATAGGAAGAAGAATTGCAATTGGCGATTTCAAGGAACTCAACATAATTGTTAAAGGCGATGTTGACGGCTCGATAGAAGCTATTTCAGATTCGCTATTAAAACTATCCACTCCGAAAATACAGGTGAATGTAATTCACAAATCTGTCGGACAGGTTACCGAATCGGATGTATTGCTGGCATCAGCATCCGATGCAATCATTATTGCTTTCCAGGTGCGTCCTTCGCTGAATGCACGAAAGCTTGCTGAACAGGAACAAATTGACATAAGAAATTATTCCATTATTTACGATGCAATTGAAGAAGTAAGAGCTGCCATGGAAGGAATGCTGTCGCCGGAAATACAGGAAAAAATTACATGCAATATCGAAATAAGAGAAGTTTTCAATATAACAAAAATAGGAAATGTTGCCGGCTGTTATGTTCTCGACGGTAAGGTAACCAGAAATACGAAAATACGCCTAATACGCAATGGAATTGTGGTTCATACTGGTACACTTGCTTCCTTAAAACGTTTTAAAGATGATGTAAAAGAAGTACTTTCAGGATATGAATGCGGATTAAACATCTCTAACTTCGAAGATATTAAAGCAGGCGATATTATTGAAGGTTACGAAGAAATTGAAGTTAAAGCAAAGTTGTAGCCGGTAAACGGTAACCAGTAATCGGTAATCAGTTGTAAGAAAATAATTTGAAGTTATTGGATTTTTTTATTATTAATGTATGATATTTCAGACATTTTGTATGATTTATCATACGTTTTGTATGAAATATCGGACAAAGAATGTATCAGTACTGCTTTTTTAAAAAACTCCGTAGGAGTTAAATGTTGGTAGCCACGGGTTTTAACCCGTGGCAGAAAGATAATACAAAAACCGCTGCAAGCATAGAAATTTATTAAATGTTGCTTTTCCTGATGCGGCGGAATAATTGTAATTTAATAAATGAAAGGATTACAATTTGCTATATGCCTGCCGGTATTTAAGTAATTGGTAATAGGTTTTTATTCTTTTATTATTTTCCTAACCTCAACTGTTTTATCAGTTATGATTTTTACAAAATAGATTCCGCTTTTTGAATTCGTAAAAGAGGTTGTTTATTATTTTTATTTTTTCCTGTCTTTTATTGCTTTAAAAATCTGAGTTAATAATACTCCTGCTAATGCTCCGCTAACAAAAATTGACAGAAATTCAACAGCCCTGATGTTACTACAGGAAGTAATTCTAAAACAGTTCCACGCTGAAATCACTAGAAGGACAGCAGTAATTATAATTTTTTTATTTTTCATCTTACCTAATGACTCAATGACTAATTACTAATGACCAATGATTATTCTTCCCTGATTTTCATTTTCTTAAAAGTATTATCCTGAAGTACGCTTATTGCTTTCTGATATGTTTTGTCAATATCCATTATCACTTCAAAATAAGCGCTCATATCAAATAAATTGCGTGCTATCAAAGCTTTTATCTGGGTAATGATAATTCTTTCGGAAGTTTTAAATTCTTTATCATCTTTTTTTACTTCTTTCTTTTCTGCATATTTTATAAATGTTTTCAGAAAATCACTATCAATTTTGAAGTTCTTTTTAAACGATTCAATTGTGGGATATTTTTCCTGCAATTCTTTTTTGTTGTCAAAAACATATTCAAGCGAGAATTGATTAAAAATTCCTTTTCGGTATAAGTCGGAAAGATACTTTGAATACTCGCTTGTGTCGAGCGGAATGAATATGTCGGGCATGATGCCGCCGCCGCCATAAACCAATCTTTTATTCGGAGTATAATATTTTAATGAGTCGGGAAAATGAATGCTGTCGGAGTTGTATAACTCTCCTTTTTCCGCTCTTTTTGCAAGATTTTCAAAATATTTATCCACTCCTTCTTTGTATGATTTCTGAATGCACCTGCCTGTGGGTGTGTAATAGCGGGCAGTTGTAAGACGAATTATCGAACCATCGGTTAAATCGAAAGGACGCTGCACCAAACCCTTTCCGAAAGAACGCCTGCCTATTATCAAACCCCTGTCCCAATCCTGGATGGCGCCCGAAACAATTTCGCTTGCAGAAGCAGAACCTTCATCAATAAGTATAACAAGTTTTCCTTCCTTGAAATTTCCTCTTGAAGATGATTTATAATATTGGCGGGGACTGTTTAATCCTTCGGTATAAACAATGGTTTTACTTCTTTCAATAAACTCATCGCCGAGGTCAACGGCTGTATTAAGGTAACCACCGGAATTACCGCGCAAATCGAGAATAAGATTTTTTGCTCCTTTTTCTTTTAGTTTTTTTAAAGCGCTGTTAAATTCTTCAATTGAAGTTGAAGCAAAGCGTTCGAGTTTGATATATCCTGTTTCGGGAGTTGCCATAAAAGTCGCATCAACGCTGTATAAAGGAATTTTGTCGCGTGTAATATTAAAATCAAGAATATTTTTTTCACCTTTTCTTGAAATTCCTACCTTTACGACAGTTCCCTTCGGTCCGCGCAGTTGTTTTAACACCCAGCTGTTAGTAATTTTCTTTCCGGTAGCATCTGCACCTTCAATCTTCACGATTTTATCGCCCGATAAAATTCCGAGTTTTTCCGAAGGACCGCCTGTGATGACGGCGACAACAAATATCGTATCATTTAAAAGTTGGAATTGAATGCCTATTCCGTCAAAACTTCCCTGCAGTGGCTCATTGGCTTCTATAACTTCATCTTTGCTGAGATAAGCAGAATGAGGGTCAAGTTCCTTGAGCATTCCTATTATTGCAGATTCGGTAAGTTTAACTGGTTTTGTAGAATCGACATAATAAGTATTGATGCACTTCATCGCAGCAATAAATTTTAAATATGCCGAATCAAGCTGTGGACTTTGAGCTGTTGCGATTTCAAATGAAAATAAAAAGGAAGTAAAAATTACTCCTGCAAGTAAATTCCGGAAAATATTCATAAAAAAAGTAGTTATATTATTAGAGGCAAATTTAATGAAATTCTACATAATCCTCACCAATTTCCTTGTTTGAGAATTATAATTTCCTGATTTCAGATTATAATAATAAATGCCGGGTTTGAAGTCGCTGATTTCAATCTGAAGCTGTCCTTTACCCGAAACATTTTGTGAAACAAAAACTTCCTGCCCCAACGAATTATAAACATATAACCTGCTTTCTTTCGAAATATTATAATTAATATAAGTCAGGTTATTCGCAGGATTGGGAATGGGATTAGATAATTCCTCTTCGCTAAGATTATTATTATTGCTTGCTGAAGTTGTGGTATCATAAACCACAGTAACCTTGAAGTCGTCAAAATAAAAACCGTCGAAGTTTGTATAATTGTCGCTTTTAAAAGAAAACTGAAATTTTATATATTTTTCAAGGTAATCATTAAGGTTTATTTTCTCTTCTATCCATGCAAACTGTCTGCCGTCGATTACAGGTTCGATGTACTTTTCTGCATTAGTGCCGTTTTTTGTGTATTTGCCGCACAACGGTGTGTATGCACTCCAGGTGCTTCCGCCGTTTGTGGATGTCGCTATTTTTATCTGAAGATAATCATAACACTTTTCCGTATAGAATTTTTCCCAGAATGTGAGTTCGGCATTTTTAGCGTTAACTAAATTTACATATACTCCGGTTTTAAATGTAAGCGTACTGCTTTTGTTATTACTGTAATTTCCCGAAGGTGAATCGGTGATCGAAGCGGTTGACGAATGATAAACTGTTGTTGATGTTCCCCAACCTCCTCCTGTTGATGAAGTCCAGTTATTCATGTTGTTACATGCATCTGAAAAAATTACAGTGGTGAAACCGAAAACTTTGGTAATCGTATCCCTGTATGTTATGGCTCCGTTATCAATTACGAGTACATATTTTATTTGTTGCCCTTTCGCGATAAGAGGATTTAAGGAATATGAAATTGAGTCGGTAATTTTCTGCAATATTGAAAGAGTAGAATAAACTTTCGGCATTCCGATATTTGTAAATTCTGTTCCGAGGGTTTCCACCGAAACCGTTAATGTTGCAGGGTCGCCAAATCCCAAATGCTGAATATTAAACTTAATATATCCGTTAACCTTATTTATCACAGATGGTGAAGCATCTTCGACTCTTCCGTATTTCTGAACCAGCCGGGCGAGATTAATATCTTGCTTGAGGTTTTCTTTGCAAATAGGTATTATTCTGGCAAGGGGAGCCCAGAAACCATCTGCACCTGTTCCGAGCTCAGGTGTCATTGCAAACATTTTGCCTTTTGTGCTTTGCTCTCCGTACATCCAGTCATCGGCATCACCGTTTGAAATATACCCAACCGTTTCCATTGTCGTTCCGTTGTTCAGGTTATATTCTTCGCACAAAGTTGTACCGAATGTGTTGAATATATTGCTGTCGGGAGTTGCAGTATTGTTGAAATCCCATGGATAAATAAGCAAACTGCTGTAAGTGTGATAATTTAAAGCAAGTGACAACTGGAAATGTTCGCAGAGCCATTTTACTGCCTGTGTTTCGGGTTCGGAAAAAGCCGCTGTTCCCCTGTATGTTTCCGCAGATGTGTGGTAAGATGAGCCAATGGTATCGCAACCCCACATGTATCCGAAGTTTCTGTTTAAATCTATTCCGAAAGTACCATCGCCGTTATCCTTGCGGTTTTTTCTCCACATTCCGCCGCCGGTGGGATTTGTTGACTCGTTGTACACATAACCATCAATATTAACTATGGGAATAAAATAAAGTTCGGTATTGTCAAGCAAATATTTTACTTCGGGATTCGTATTATAGTTTTCGAGAATATAATACATGAAGAAAACAAGCTGCTGCATTCCTACGGGCTCCCTTGCATGTGTGAGGGCAGTATATAAAACTTTAGGTTCGGCTTCGGTTACGCCCGGATTTTTTGAAATTTTTACATAAAACATTTCCCTTCCTTCTACAGTTGTGAAATTATCAATTTGTATGCGGTCGGTGATAAGATCGGGAAAATTTGTTTTCATGTTATCGAGTTCACTTAGTAACTCCGAATATGTTAAATATCCGCCCATCGAACCTCCTGTATAACTCGCAGGTGTTGTGTAACTGCTTATGTTAAAACAATTGTTAAGGTTTGTAGCTACAGGAAAATCTTTTGATGCATTCTGATTTCTTGCCACATAATATTTTACAACATCGTCAATCAGCACATCAAAATTAAAACCATTTTTCCTTATCAGGTTTAATTCATCAGCCGAGAAATCGGAAATTAAATAAACATCTTTTTTCAATTCGCCTTCTTCGAGAGGAAATCCCAGTTTGGCAAGCTTCAGCATATCTTCCCTGCCATTGAAATATATTCTTGCCTTTGAATATTTCTGAACCTGTGCATCAGTAATACTAAATGAGCATGTTATTAAAAATATGATAACCGCAGTAATTAAATTTTTCATAAATAAGTGGTTTTAGTGATGAGGATAACAGTATTGAAATTCCTTAATATTATCCAATTTTAAATAAAAAAAAGCAAATTGTCAAGTTTTGAAGAAAATATTTAACAATCTAAAAATAATGAACCGGTTATTTCTTTACTAATGACTGCTGACTAATGACCACTGACTTATTGACTATTTCTTTTTCTGTGAATTGCAGAATTCCTGAATTGCTTTATAGGCCAACCCGTTTCCAAGTTCATTTGCTTTGTTCAAATCGGCGCATGCATCATCATTTTCTTTAAGTGAAATTTTCACCAGAGCCCTGTTATAATAGGCATCGGAAAAAGAAGGATTTAATTTTATTGCTTTATTAAAATCTTCGATTGCTTCTTTGGAATTTTTAAGTTCTTTTTTAATTACGCCCCTGCTGTAAAATGCATTTGCATAAAGTTCGTTATACTTTAAAGCTTTATTGAAATCTTCAATGGCTCCGTCGTAATTCTTCATATTATACTTTGTCAAACCCTTATAGTAAAAGGCAGAAACAATATTTGTGTCTTTTTCGGTCACCTTATTAAAGTCTTCAATGGCTTCATTATTATAATTTAAAAAATATCTTGCATAGCCTCTTCCGTAATATGCTTCGGAGAAATTTGAATTTAATCCTATTGCTTTGTTAAAATCTTCTATTGCCAGATTGTAATCTCTAAGGAAATTTTTTGCAATGCCTCTGCCAAGATATGCCTCAAAGTAATTCGGGTTTAGCGAAATTGCCTTGCTGAAATCTTCAATCGCATTCGTATAGTCTTTGAAAATATTTTCAAGAATGCCTTTGTTGCAATAAGCTTCTGCAAAATCGGGTTTAAGTTCAACAGCCCTTGTGAAATCAATAAATGCATCGCTGTTATTTTTCAGATGGCGCTTTGAAATCCCCCTGTTATAATAGGCAGAAGCAAAATCGGGTTGCAGAAATATGGCTTTATTGAAATCTTCAATTGCCGATTTATAATCATTAAGATTGTTTTTTGCGTTTCCCCTGTTGTTGAATGCTTCGGCAAAATCTATATTTATGATTATTGCCTTGTTGAAATCTTCAATTGCCGATTTGTATTCATTCAGAAGAATTTTTGCCAACCCCCTGTTGTTATATGCTTCGGAGTAATTATCGTTCAACTCAATTGCCTTACTGAAATCCTTGATCGCATTATCATAATCTTTTAAATAGAATTTCAGAAGTCCCCTGTTATTATAGGCAACAACAAAAACCGAATCCAACCCAATTGCTTTGTCGTAATAATTAATTCCTTCGGTGTATTTATCCTGAGTAGTGCAGGTAAGGGCTTTTTTGTAATAATCCACCGCTGTTGACTGCGGATAAACATTAGCTGCCAATAATAAAAAAACGGGAAACAAATAAATTTTCATAGAAAAAATTTTGAACTAAAATACAAAAACTTTGCCCAAAGTCAACTTATTCGAAAAATATTTTTTTGTTGAGAAAGTTAATTGTTAATAGCTAATGGTTAATCGTAGTTGAATTGCAAAGGGCGGAGACGAGGAGTTTAGAGTTCTAACATCAAACTTTAAACCTTTAAATCCTAAATCGTAAATCCTAAATCCTAAATCCCAAATCCCAAATCCCAAATCCTAAATCCTAAATCCTAAATTTTAATTAGTATTTGTATCGCTTAATATTCAAAATAATTATTTTAATGTACCTTTGTTATATAAAAAAAATCTTTGAACAACACAGAGAAAAAATTACTGAAAGAGGGAAAACTACTGCTATTAGTTGAGGAATTTCATTCCATCCAGGGTGAAGGCTTCAATAGCGGGAAGGCGGCATATTTTATCCGGCTCGGCGGTTGTGATGTGAAATGCAAATGGTGTGATTCGAAGGAATCGTGGGATATAAAAAATCATACTTTAACAAAAACCGATAGTATAGTTGCAAATGCCGTGAAACATCCTGCCAAAGCGGTTGTAGTGACAGGAGGAGAACCGCTTAAGCATAATCTTGATTGCTTGTGTAAAAAACTAAAAAATGCAGGCATTAAAACGTACCTGGAAACCTGCGGCATATACAAAATAAGCGGTAAATGGGACTGGATATGCCTTTCACCCAAGAAGAATATTTACCCTTTACCCGGACTCTTTGGCATAATTAATGAATTGAAAATAATAATATGCGACAAATCCGACTTTAAATGGGCTGAAGAAAATGCAAAGCGTGTTAATAAAAACTGTAAATTATATTTACAACCCGAGTGGACAAATAAAAACAAAACATTACCTTTAATTATTGATTATATACTTAAAAATCCGAAATGGGAAATATCACTGCAAATTCATAAATACTTGAACATTCAATAGTGTTTTTATGAGCTAAAAATGAAGTTATTTATAAAAAATCATTTTAAAAATTCAAGGTCTGTATTAATTAAATAAAAAATGCCACTAAGACACCAAGGCACCAAGTTTCACAAAGAAAAATAAGTATATGTTGGCTAATGCAACTTAGTGTACCTTTGAGTCCTTGTGTCCTTGTGGCAAGAAAACAATTTAATTCTTTAACAAAAAAAGAAAATGAATAAAATCATATTAATATTTTTAATAACTATTGCGAATATTTGTTTTGCTCAGAATGACAAGTTATCTACCAAGTCGGGTAAAGCGAAAGAATATTTCATAAAAGCCGAAATGAATTTTGGCAGTAATAATTTCCGGCAGGCAATAATTGATGCTGAAAATGCAGTAAGAACTGACCCTGAGTTTTTTGAAGCATATATCATGCTGGGGCATTTACATACAAACATGAGAAATTACGCTTATGCCGCTGCCTCATTTAAAAAAGCAATAAAAATAAATCCTAACGATATTGTTTCAAATTATTTCAGCCTGGGAGAAGCACTGTTTTATATCAGCGAATATAATGAGGCAAAACAAAACTTATTAAAATTCATTGAACTTGAAAAAATGGATTTGTATCTCATTGAAAAAGCAAAAAAAAGAATAAAAGATTGCGAATTTTCAATGAATGCAGTTAAAAATCCCGTTCCATTTAATCCCGTAAACCTTGGCGACAGCATAAATTCGCCTTACGATGATTATTTTCCTACAATTAGCGCCGATGGTTCGCAATTGATTTTTAACAGGATTAATATGAATACCAATCCTGCACTTTCACAGAATGTTTATAACGATGATTTTTACATCAGCTATAAGACAAACGGTAAATGGTCTGAAGCAAAAAACATGGGACCTCCCATAAATACTGCTTTAAATGAAGGCGCCCAAAGTCTTTCTCCCGACGGACATCTTCTTATTTTTACCGCCTGCAGCAGAAAAGACGGTTTCGGCGACTGCGATCTTTATTTTTCAAGAAAAACATGCAACAAATGGTCGAAGCCCCAGAATATGGGGAACCTCATAAACACCAAATACAAAGAAACACAGCCGTCAATCGGAGCTGATGGAAAAACAATATATTTTGTGAGCAACAGAACGGGAGGATTTGGAAATGAGGATATATGGAAAATCTCATTAATAAATGATTCTACCTGGACGCCTCCCGAAAACCTCGGTTCAACTATAAATACAGCTGAACGCGATGTTACACCTTTCATGCATTATGATAATCAGACTTTGTACTTCAGCTCGGAAGGACATATAGGATTAGGCAATCTTGATGTTTATTTTTCAAAGAAAGATAGTTCGGGGAAATGGAAAACTCCTGTAAATATAGGCTATCCTATTAATACCTCAAGTGATGAAAGCTGTTTGATTTTAAATGCTGCCGGTGACACTGCTTATTACGCAAGCAACCGCCCGAACGGGAAAGGACGGCTTGACATATATAGTTTCGATTTGTATAAAGAAGCAAGACCCGGCATGACAACATATATGAAAGGAAGAATCTTTGATAATCAAAAGAAACTTATTCCCGATGCAAGAATTGAACTGATTGACCTCGAAACAAAACAAACTGCCGCCATCACTTATTCAAACGAATGTGATGGTGAATTTCTTTTCTGCATTCCTTCAAATAAAAATTATGCCCTGAACGTTTCAAAAACAGGTTATTTATTCTATTCCGAAAATTTTTCACTCAAAGGAATACATGATATTAAAAATCCTTTTTTGGCAGATATCGTGCTTGTACCTGTTGAAGCAGGACAAACCGTAGTCCTGAAAAATATTTTCTTCGAATTTGATAAATTTGATTTGAAACCCGAATCTATTGTCGAACTTGAGAAACTGAAAGATTTTCTCAATAAAAACAAATCCCTGAAAATAGAATTAAGCGGACATACCGACAATGTTGGCGATGATAAGCATAATCAGATTCTTTCTGAAAACAGGGCAAAAGCGGTTTATGATTATCTTATAAAAAATAATATTGCACAGGAAAGATTATCATACAAAGGTTATGGTGAAACTAAGCCTATAGATACCAACAACACGGAAAAAGGCAGGGCAAACAACAGAAGAACCGAATTTAAAGTTATCATGAACTAAAATGAAGCTTTCTCTTGCTATATCACCTTGTCCCAACGATACCTTCGCTTTCGATGCAATGCTGAACGGAAAAATTGATACCGAAGGATTGGAATTCGATTACATTTTAACCGATATCGAAAACCTCAATAAAAAAGCTATAAATGGTGAAACGGATATTGTTAAATTAAGTTTTCCTGCATTTTTTAGTGTAACGGATAAATATGTTTTACTTAATAGTGGCTCTGCATTGGGCTTTGGATGCGGGCCTTTGCTGATTTCAAAAAATGAATTTAAAATAAATGAAATAGGAAAACTTAAAATTGCAATTCCCGGAAAAAACACGACTGCGAACTTTTTATTAAGCTTTGCTTTTCCAAATGCAAAAAATAAAAAAGAAATGATTTTTTCTAAAATTGAAAATGCAATATTGAATAATACGTTTGATGCCGGCGTTATAATTCATGAAAGCAGATTCACTTATCAGAAGAAAGGTTTGAAAAAAATAATTGATTTGGGCGAATATTGGGAAAGTAAGACAAGTAGCCCCATTCCGCTTGGAGGAATAGCAGTAAAAAGAAATTTACCCGGTGAAATAAAACAAAAAATAAACCGTTTTCTGAGAAAAAGCATTGAATTTGCTTTTGCGAATCCACAATCGGGTTATAAATTTGCAAAAGAAAATGCACAACAAACAGATGACGATGTAATAAAAAAACATATAGATTTATATGTAAACAAATTCACGGTTGATTTGGGAAATGAAGGCAGGAAAGCAATTGAGCTTTTTTATGAAAAGATGGTTGAATTGGGTTTTGTTGATAATGATAGTTCTGTGCTTTTTATTTAATGAAGTATGAGGTAAGAGGTATGATGTAAAAAAATAAAAATTCATACCTCTTACTTCATACATTATACTTCAAATTTCCTTAACTTTGAACTGAAAACTGAAAATAGGAAACTAATTATGGTAATAATAACAGGTGCAGCAGGATTTATTGGAAGTTGTCTCGTTGGCAAACTCAACAGCGAAGGAATAAAGGATATTGTGGTAGTTGATGATTTTACCGACGAATCAAAAGAAAAGAATTTGGAAGACAAATTTTTTGCCGGTCGTGTTGACAGAAAAATATTTTTCGATTGGGCTGAAGATAAAATAGAAGAAATTGATTTTATCTTTCATATAGGCGCAAGAACCGATACTACTGAGTTTAATAAGGATATATTTGATGAACTTAACTTAAATTACAGCAAAAAAATCTGGGCGTTATGTGCCGGAAATAATATTCCGCTGATTTATGCTTCATCAGCAGCAACATATGGCTTGGGTAGTTTAGGGTATGACGATAATCATGAAATAATTCAAAAATTAAAACCACTTAATCCATACGGTGAATCAAAAAATGAATTTGACAAATGGGCATTAAAGCAAAATAAAAAACCTGATTTCTGGATTGGATTGAAATTCTTCAATGTATACGGACCAAATGAATACCATAAAGGCAGAATGGCTTCAGTTGTATTTCATTCTTTTAATCAAATAATAGAAACAGGAAAAGTAAAACTCTTCAAATCACATAATCCTGCTTTTGAAGATGGGAAGCAATTGCGCGATTTTATTTATGTTAAAGATGTTCTTGATGTTTGTTATTTTCTTATGCAGCAAAAAGAACATTCCGGAATTTATAATCTCGGAACAGGAAAGGCAAGAACATTCCTTGATTTGACAAATGCCGTTTTTAAAGCAATGAATAAAAAACCCGAAATTGTTTTTATCGACACTCCTGAAGATATTCGGGAGAAATATCAATATTTTACAGAAGCAAAAATGAATAAACTTTTTTCCATAGGATATAAAAAGCCTTTTGCAAATCTGGAAGATGGAATTGCTGATTATATCAAGA